>CAJPPS010000069.1 GCA_905372595.1 uncultured Capnocytophaga sp.
GATCAAAACCACTTTATGATAACACATCTACAAGGGCGATTAGTGGAAAAGACCCCTACTTATGTTGTTCTTGATTGTAATGGTATTGGCTATTGGGTGAATATTTCTTTGCATACTTTTTCAAAAATCCCTAATACTGAGTCCTTAAAGCTCTATACATACTTACAGATAAAAGAAGAAGCTCACACACTTTTCGGTTTTTTAGAAAAATTTGAAAGGGAGATATTTTCTTTATTGATATCTGTTTCAGGAGTTGGAGCAAGTACAGCTAGAATTATGCTTTCTTCGCTCTCTCCCTCCCAGTTACAGAGTGCAATTATCAATAATGATGTCCGAACGATACAATCAGTAAAAGGAATAGGAGCTAAAACAGCTCAGAGAATTATTCTAGATTTGCGGGAGAAAATGACAAAATTGTCTTCTGAAACCCTTCCTACCGACACCTCTTCTTCTCATACCTACAAGGAAGAAGCGCTATCAGCCCTAGAAGTATTGGGCTATCCTCGTAAAGTAGCTGAGAATGTTATCCATAAAATTCTTTCGCATACCTCAACAGATTTTTCTGTAGAAGAACTTATCAAACAAGCTTTAAAACAATTGTAATTACCAAATGAACGCAAAATTAGTAATGAAATCTTTGTTTTTTTCTCTCTTATTGGTTAATGTTCTCTCCCTTACGGCACAAGAGAAGAAAGATGTACAAGAGAGCGTGAAAGATACTATAAAAACGAGTACTTCCCTCAGGAGACTATTGCTTAAGGATTCTGATAGAGTCTCTCGTAAATATACCTATAATTCGGCACTTGATAAGTATGTATATACTGAAAAACTAGGGGAATATGATATTTCTACCCCTATGTTTCTTACCCCTAAAGAATATGAAAATCTGGTACTGAGGGAGCGTATGGGATTGCACTTTAGGGAGAAAACACAAGCAATGCGCCCTAGTGAAAATGGGCAGAATAAGAACGCTCAAAGGGATTTATTGCCAGAATTTTATGTGAAATCTGAGCTCTTCGAGTCTATTTTTGGAGGAAATACCATTGATATTAATCCTCAGGGGAATGTAGCCTTTGACCTAGGTCTTCGCTATACAAGGAATGACAATCCGGCTATTAGTCCTGAGTATAGGAGTTCTTATGGGCTTGATTTTGACCAACGTATTAGCTTAGGGATTCAAGGAAAAGTGGGAACACGCCTTTCTATCAACGCAATGTATGATACACAGGCGACTTTTGATTTTCAGAACGTATTTAAGCTCGAATATTCGCCTAATGAGGATGACATTGTAAGAAAAGTAGAGCTTGGTAATGTCAGTATGCCTTTGAATAACTCTCTTATCACGGGAGCCCAGAGCCTCTTTGGGGTCAAGACACAATTACAGTTTGGTCGTACCACCGTGACAGGAGTATTCTCCGAACAACGCTCTCAATCAAAAACTGTTACAGCTCAAGGAGGAGGTTCTTTGCAGGATTTTGAGATTCGTATTCTGGATTATGACGAGAATAGGAACTATTTTCTTTCTCAATTCTTTAGGGATCAGTATGATACAGCCCTAGAAAATTATCCTTATATCCGTAGTAAAGTACAAATAGTACGTGTAGAAGTATGGGCAACGAATCGCTCCAATCGTACAGCTAATATTCGTAATATCGTGGCTTTACAGGACTTGGGAGAAGCTAGGTCTGAGAATACAAGGATAGCAGGGAATGCGCCTGTAGGCTTCTTTAGAGGATCTATAGGAAACCGACCTACCAATGAGGCTAATAAGTATGATCCTACCCGCTTGGGCTCTTCAGAGTCGGTACTAACCAGAGACATCCGTGATGTGGCGACTGTCCGTACAGGATTTGGTTCAATGGCTTCCCTAGTCAATGAAGGGTTTGACTATGCAATTCTGGAAAACGCTCAAAAACTAGAAGAAGGACGTGATTTTAAGGTAAATAAACAATTAGGGTATATTTCTTTAAGTCAGCGACTCAATAATGATGAAGTGCTTGCAGTAGCTTATCAGTATACTTATGAGGGAAATGTATATCAGGTAGGGGAATTTGCTAACGATGGGATTTCGGCGACTACCAATGCTTATATAGCAGGGCAAAATAAAATTACCAATAACTGCTTGGTACTAAAAATGCTCAAAAGTAACCGCTTAGTAGTAGGAGATCCTATCTGGAACCTGATGATGAAGAACGTTTATACGCTTAATACAGCACAGATTAACCCTGATGGGTTTAGAATGAATATCTTCTATAATGACCCTTCTCCTGTGAATTATATCTCTCCAGTGGATGAAGCTACTTGGAATAGAGATCTTACAAGGAAAATATTACTGCAACTATTTAATTTTGACAGACTTAATGCCTACAATGACCCACAAAATGGAGGTGATGGCTTCTTTGATTTTGTAGATGGGATTACGATTGATCCCGAATATGGGAAAATTATCTTCACCAAAGTAGAGCCTTTTGGTAAGTTTTTGTATGATAAGTTAGGAGGAGGAAGTAATTATTATGACCCGACAGCTTACCAACCTACCTCTACTGCTTGGAATGCAAACCAGAAAAAATATGTATACCGTTCCCTCTATACAGATATAAAAGCAAAGGCTCTCGAAGATGCTGAAAAGAACAAATTTAGTCTGAAAGGGCGTTATAAATCGGTGGCAGGGCGAGGAATCTCATTAGGTGCTTATAATGTACCTCGTGGCTCTGTACGGGTTACTGTAGGAGGAAGAATATTACAAGAGGGAATAGATTATACGGTTAATTATCAGCAGGGAACGGTACAGATTATAGACCCTACTATTGAGAATTCTAATATGCCGATTCAGGTATCTGTGGAGAATAATCTTATCTTTGGAGGACAAAGCCGACGATTCGTAGGGGTAAATGTAGAGCACAAATTCAATGACAAGTTTATTGTAGGAGCTTCTCTGATTAATATGAGAGAACGTCCTTACACTCAGAAAGCTAATTACGGACAAGAGCCTGTAAATAATACTATTTTTGGATTTGGAGGGAGCTATTCTACCGAGATGCCTTTCCTAACACGTTTGCTCAATAAAGTCCCTTCTTTGCAGAGTGATGTTCCTTCTAATATTTCAGTTAGGGGAGAGATGGCTTTTCTTCGTCCTAGTACTCCTAAAAGTTCTGATTTTAATGGAGAAGCAACTGCTTATTTGGATGATTTTGAGGGCTCTCAAACTACAGTGGATATACGAGGCTTCCGTTCTTGGTCACTTGCAAGTACACCTTTGCGATTCGGGCAAGGTTCTTATCCGAATCAAACCCTCTATGGAACGAATCCAGAGGATGCTGATAACCTAAAAAATGGCTATGGAAGAGCTAAAATGGCTTGGTATACCATTGAC
Source organism: uncultured Capnocytophaga sp. (assembly GCA_905372595.1). GTDB lineage: Bacteria > Bacteroidota > Bacteroidia > Flavobacteriales > Flavobacteriaceae > Capnocytophaga. The sequence continues at coordinate 3,374 of CAJPPS010000069.1, forward strand.
CCTGTCTTCTATACCAATAATAAACCTAATGATATAAGTGCTGCTGAAATCTCTAAGAATAGCACCAGACGTATCTATGTCAAAGAAATATTCCCAGAGCGTGAGTTGGCACAAGGAGATTTATTAGTGCAGAATACCTTGGACTTGGCTTATTACCCCAATGTTAAGGGTTCTTATAATAATAACTCTCAAGCAATGAATACCTTATCTGCTACAGACAAATGGGCAGGGATTATGAGAGGAATTTCAGCAACTAACTTTGAGGAAAATAATATAGAGTATATCCAGTTCTGGGTACTAGATCCTTATACTTCAGGAGAATTTACCCCTTCAACTAATGGAGAATTAGTCTTTGATTTAGGAAATATCTCTGAGGATATCCTTAAGGATGGACGTAAGCAGTATGAGAATGGATTACCGGGACTCTCTATACAATCACCTACTCATACTACTGCTTGGGGAAAAACTCCTGTAGCACAATCTCTTCTATATGTATTTGATAGTAATACGGAGAACAGAACCCTACAGGATATAGGGCTCGATGGACTTACAGATGAACAAGAAAGAGCTATTTATGCTAACAATATCTCAGAATTCCCTACAGACCCTGCTATGGATAATTATGAGTATTATCTATCACGTTCAGGGGGAATCCTCAACAGGTATTATAATTATAATGGAACCCAGGGGAACTCACCTGTGGCAGGAAGTAGCCAAGCTGCTTCACTGAATCCTGATGTAGAGGATATTAACCGAGATAATACAATGAGTACCGTGAATAGTTATTATGAATATCGTATTCCTATTCGTGGAAATATACAACGTACAGACCGTTATGTAAGTGATATTCGTGAGGTATATGCTGAAACGCCTAGCGGTCAGCCTATTCGTGCTCGTTGGATTCAGTATAAAATTCCAATAAAGGATGCCAATAGAAGAGAGTTTGGTGGAGGAGGAGACCTACGTTCAGTAACCCATATTCGTATGTATCTTACAGGCTTCTCTTCGGATGTAGTTCTTCGTTTTGGTACTTTGGACTTGGTACGTGGTGATTGGAGACACTATACAAAATCTCTTAAGGATGACCTTTCTGCACCTGGAACAGATACCCATACTGAAATAGGTTCTGTAAGCCTTATAGAGAATGAAGCTCGCCAGCCCATTCCTTACCGTATGCCTCCAGGAGTATACCGAGAACAGATTAATCAGAACAATACTATTGTTCGCCAAAATGAACAATCCCTCTCTTATACCGTATGTGATCTTAATGTACAGGATGCCAGAGGGGTATATAAGCCTGTAAATGCGGATTTACGTCAGTATAAGCGTATAAAAATGTTTGTTCACGCAGAACGCTTCAAGAATCAATCTTTAGCCAATGGCGAGATGGTAGCTTTTATTCGTCTGGGATCAGACTTATCAGAGAATTTCTATCAGGTGGAACTTCCTTTGCAAGTTACTCCTGCAGGGGCTTATCTGGAACAAGCTATCTGGCCAGACCAAAACCAATTTGATATTCCTATGGATGTTCTTACTCAAATGAAGGCTAAAGGAATTAATAGTGGTAATTTGGCGAATCTTACTTACTATGATGCAAACCTAAATCATATCCCTTCTCCAGCTACAACTCCTCATATAGCAGGACAGCAAAGGTATGCTATTAAGGGAAATCCTTCCTTGGGAGAGGTACAAGTTTTAATGGTAGGGGTCAAGAACGCAACTAATAACCGTATCTGTGGAGAGGTTTGGTTTAATGAGCTCCGATTGGCTGAATTGGAGAACAAAGGAGGATGGGCTGGTATAGCTGCAGTAGATATGAACGCTGCCGACTTTATGGAGATGTCCGTTACAGGGAAGATAAGTACTGTAGGTTTTGGTACGGTAGAACAGAAACCTAATGAGCGTAGCCGACAGGAAGTTAAGCAGTTAGATGCAATGATGAATATCAATGCAGGAAAGTTATTCCCTAAAAAATGGAATATACAAATCCCTGTAGGGCTGAATCGCTCCTCTACATTAGCTACTCCTGAATATGACCCTCAGTATGAGGATATTCGCCTAAAAGACCGAATCAATGCGGCTCAGGATGAGCAACAGAAAGAACTTATTAAGCAACAGGCTCAGGACTACACTCTTAGGAAAGGAATTTCACTCATAGGAGTGAAAAAAAATCTGGGAGAAGAGCAAAAAGCCAAAGTATATAGTATAGAGAATATAACTCTAAACTATGCTTATAACCAGATGGATCATCACGATTTTGAAATAGAGAACCAACGCGAGCAGAATGTACGTACAGGGGCTATGTATGCTTATTCTTTCGAGCAGAAGCAATTGCTTCTTTTCAAGAACAAACAGAGTGTTCGTACCAATAAGTATCTAAAATGGCTTTCGGAAGTTAATTTCAATCTCTTACCTAATAATATCTACATAGGACCTAATATTACTCGTACTTTTGCAAAACAACGTTTCCGTGAGATATATCCTTTAGGGGTGAATCCGAATAGCCAAGTTCCTATGCCTGAGTTACAACAGCGCAACTATCTCTTTGATTGGCAATATGGATTTAATTATTCATTAACCAAATCTCTTAAGGTAAGCTATGATGTAACCAATAGCAATATTGTTCGTAATTACTACCAATGGGAGAATGGGCAAAGGGTGATGAACAAAGAACTTTCCCTATGGAATGATTTCTGGAATCCAGGAACTCCTAATCATTTTATGTCCTCATTTAAGGTAAATTATGAACTGCCTTTGGACAAATTACCTTATCTATCTTTTGTGAAGGCTTCCTATTCTTATACAGGAGATTTCGATTGGCAACGAGGATCCGAGGCTCTTATAGAAGTAGCAGGGCATCAGATTAATAGAGTGCAAAATGCCAATACCCATAACTTTACTGCCAATATGACCTTTGATCGTTTCTATACTTCATTAGGAGTAAAGAATAAGGGAAGAAATGAAAAATTTACTGTAGCAGATCATCTTCTGCGCTTTGCAACAATGATAAAGCGTATAGGGCTTACCTATACAGAGACTAATGGAACGATGCTTCCGGGGTATCTTCCACAGGTAGGCTTCTTTGGCTCCTCTAAGCCTTCACTTCCTTTTGCTTTCGGTTGGCAGGATGATGATATTCGTTATGAGGCAGGAAAGCGTGGTTGGCTTACTAGCTTTGCCGACTTTAATGAGCAGTTCATTCAAGCTACTAATAAAAATCTAGGAATTACAGCAGGCTTACAGCCTACCGCTGATCTGCAAATAGACCTCAAGGCAGATAGGGAATATATTGATAATTTCTCAGAGACATTTAATGCGGTATCTGGCTATTATAATCCGTTGATAGGGAATAGAACGGGGAATTTTATGATTTCCGATAATATGATTCTTACCTCTTTCCTACATTCAGATGAGTATGGTTCTAAGGCTTTCCGAACCTTTAAGGAGAACAGGATTACGATAGCTCACCGCTTGGCTCATCAGAGAGGGATTAACCTTAATGACCCCAATAATATAGATGCAGATGGTTTCCCTAAAGGATTGGGTAAAAATAACCAAGCTGTACTGATGCCAGCTTTCTATGCAGCTTATACAGGACGTAGTGCCGAGAATGTCTCCTTGGATGCTTTCAAGCGTATTCCTATCCCAGGGTGGAATATCCGTTATACAGGGCTGATGCGTATGGAAAGCTTCCGAAAGGCTTTCAGGCGTTTCTCCTTGGCACACGGCTACCATTCTAGCTACACGTTGAGTGATTTCCGTACCAATTTGGAATATTACCAGAATCCTACACAACTAGACCAAGGCGGTAATTTCCGTAATGAAAAACTATTTACCAATGTGAACCTTGTGGAACAATTTTCCCCACTGATTCGTATAGATGCAGAGTTACAAAATTCATTAAGTGTAATGGGAGAAATTCGTAGGGATAGAACCGTTTCTATTAGCTTGGATAATAATTACCTTACAGAACTAATGCGTAAGGAATACCGCCTAGGGCTAGGTTACCGCTTTAAAGATATTAGCTTTGCTTCTCGCTTTAATGGACGTGATGTAATTATCAAAAGCGACCTGAACCTTAAGGCAGATATCGCTTTGAGAAATGACTTTACCGTAATTCGTAATATGGAATTAGATGATAATCAGGTGACCAACGGACAAACCTCTTGGCTAGCACGCTTTACAGCTGATTATGCTTTCTCTAAGAACCTATCGGGAATCTTCTATTTTGATTATTCCTTCTCCAAATA
>CAJPPS010000070.1 GCA_905372595.1 uncultured Capnocytophaga sp.
CCGTAATGGTTGCTTTCGCTAGCTGTAATGGAGGCGCTTCTTCTGACAAAGGAACAACAACAGAAGGAACTACTCCTGAGACTACTACCTCCACCACACCTGCAACCCCTGCAGAATCTGCTCCTGCAACCCCCTCCAATGAAGGAGGTGCTAACGTGGATTTGAGTAACAAGGGAATAGGACCTGTAAAGGCGGTAAATCCTCCTCTAGCGGCAGCTCCAGACCAGGCACTTGCTGAAAAAGGAAAAGAACTTTTCAAGCTTAACTGTACTGCTTGCCATAAGCCTACCAAAAAATTCATCGGACCTGCTCCTAAAGGTATCTTGGAAAGACGTGCTCCTGAATGGGTAATGAATATGATTCTTAACCCTGAAGAAATGATTGCTAACGATCCTATCGCAAAGCAACTTCTAGTGGAAGCTAATGGTGCTCCTATGGCTAATCAGCACCTTACTGAAGAACAAGCCAGAGCTATCCTAGAGTACTTCCGTACTATTGAATAAGCATATAAGCAAAGTCTGTAAGAGTACTAAGCCCTCTTACAGACTTTTACACAAGTAAAGAATATATTTTAAATAAATTGTTTTATGAAGACAAGCAAATTGTTATCTATGGCAGTTGCGAGTGCTTTTGTGGTTGGATGTGGCAATACTGACAACAAAGGTAACGACAAAGCAGGAGCGATAGGCGCTTCTAACGCTGCCCAAAAGGTGTATGTAGCACCTGGGGAATATGATGAGTACTATGCTTTCCTTTCAGGAGGATTCAGTGGTCAGTTGGCTACTTACGGACTTCCTTCAGGACGCTTGCTTAAAGTAATCCCTGTATTCTCTCAAGACCCTGAGAAAGGTTATGGTTACAACGAAGAAACCAAACCTCTTTTGCAAACTACCCACGGATTCATTCCTTGGGATGACACCCATCACCCTGACCTTTCTCAAACTAATGGAGAAGTAGACGGACGTTGGATCTTTATCAATGGTAATAACACCCCTCGTGTGGCTCGTATCAGCCTTAAAACTTTCGAAACAGAAGAAATCCTAGAACTTCCTAATGTAGGAGGAAACCACTCTTCTACTTTCGTTACCGAAAACACTGAGTACATAGTAGGAGGAACTCGTTTCTCTGTGCCTATCCCTCAGGAAGACGTAGCTATTAAGGATTACAAAGGTAAATTCAAAGGTGCTATCTCTTTCGTAAAAGTAAATCCTGATTCAGGTGCTATGAACCTTGAATTCCAAGTGCTTATGCCTGGGTTCAACTATGACCTAGCTCACTCTGGTAAAGGTAAATCTCACGGATGGGTATTCTTCACCACTTATAACACTGAGGAAGCTAACTCACTCCTTGAAGTAGAAGCTTCTCAAAATGACTACGATTATATCGCTGCTATCAACTGGAAAGTAGCAGAAGAGTATATCAAACAAGGTAAATTCACCGAAATGAAAGCGCCTCACTACCACAATACTTACAGTGATGAAACTCACACTGGTAAATCTGAAGTGGTAGAAACTGTAAAAATCCTTGACGCTTCTCAGCTTCCTGGACTCGTTTACCTACTCCCTACACCAAAATCTCCTCACGGAGTAGATGTTGACCCAACTGGAGAATACATCATTGGTAATGGTAAGCTTGCTTCTGAACTTACTGTTCACTCTTTCTCTAAAATGATAAAAGCTATCGAAGACAAAGCTTTCGATGGTGAAAAATATGGTATCCCTACTATCAAAATGGATGCAGTAGTAGCTGGAGTTGTGAAAAGCTCTGGACTCGGACCCTTGCACACTGAATTCGATGACAAAGGAAACGCTTATACTACTTTCTTCATCTCTTCTGAAGTCGTAAAATGGAAAGTAGGTACTTGGGAAGTATTAGACAGACACGCTACTTACTACGCTCCTGGTCACCTTATGATCCCTGGTGGAGACTCTCGTAAGCCTTATGGTAAATACCTCGTTGCGATGAACAAAATTACCAAAGACCGCTTCCTCCCTACAGGTCCTGAACTTTGCCAATCTGCTCAGTTATTCGATATCTCTGGAGATAAAATGGAACTTATCCTTGACTTCCCTACTATCGGAGAGCCCCACTATGCGCAAGGTATTGCTGCTTCAAAAATCAAAGATCAACAAACCAAAATCTATCCGCTTAAGGATAACCACCACCCTTACGTAACTCGTACCGATGCCGATGCTAAAGTGGTAAGAGAAGGTAACAATGTACACGTATATATGACTTGCGTACGTAGCCACTTCTCTCCTGATAACATCGAAGGTATCAAAGTAGGGGACACTGTATATTTCCACGTAACCAACGTAGAACAAGACTGGGATATCCCTCACGGATTCTCTGTACTAGGTGCTCAGAATGCAGAGCTCCTTATTATGCCTGGACAAACAGAAACTCTCGTTTGGAAACCTACTAAAGTAGGAGTATGGCCATTCTACTGTACAGACTTCTGTTCAGCTCTTCACCAAGAAATGCAAGGATACGTTCGTGTATCTGCTGCTAATGCCAATACACCTCTTAAATGGAGCCTTGGCGGTGATGAAGAATAGTTCTAATTTATAACTCAAAAGGCTGGTAATGTCCTTATCAGCCTTTTACAAAATTTAAAAAAGATGAAAGCCGCACGTTTTTTAATGGTGGTAGCCTCTTTGCTACTATTATTACTTTTTGTTTTCCCTATCTGGCACATCAAGCTTGATGCGCCTCAATATCCAGAAGGTATCAATATGTATATCTGGATTAACGACATTAACGGTTATGAGAATCTTTGGGCTGACAAAGAAAATCTCCTATCCGTACATATGATTGACAACGTCAATATCCTTAATCACTATATAGGTATGAAGCACATACATGCTGAAGATTTCTGGGAATTCAGAACTTTTCCTTGGATTATCGGCGGAATGTTCGTACTAGGACTCCTTTTCGCCTTTGCTGGTAAAAAAATCCTTTACTTCGCTTGGGCTGCCCTTATGGGAGTTGCAGGAGTATTGGGAATGTATGACTTCTATCAATGGGAATATGACTACGGACATAACCTAAGCGATACTGCCCAAATCAAAATCCCTGGAATGGTTTACCAACCTCCTTTCTTTGGGGGTAAAGAGCTCTTGAACTTCTATGCAGAGTCTTACCCAAGCTGGGGTACTTATGCAATGGTTTTGGCAGCAGTACTTGCCTTAGTGGCTTTCTTTATTGCTGGATGCAATAAGAAAGAGTGCGCAGCTTGCTAATCAGAAAATCATCTTGGCTTAGAGGAACTCCCTAGGGTCAAGATGATTTTTTTACTCTTATAAAAACAAATCTAATTATTTAATTTACAACATATTAACTTAATTTAATTACCAGAAATGAAAAAGATATTCCTATTCTTCGCTATAGCAATGCTTATCGGTGCTTGTACCCCTAAGCCACAACCTATTGACTACGGAAAAGAAGAATGTGCCTTCTGCAAGATGACCATCGTAAGCCCTCAGTTCGCCTCTGAGGTAGTTACCCAGAAGTCCAAGGCTTTCAAGTATGATGCGATAGAGTGTATGCTCCAAGCGCCTCAGGAAGATAAGGTGGCACTACACTTGGTATGCGACTACCTTAACGAAGGAAACTTCATAGAAGCTTCTCAAGCAACCTACTTGGTATCTCCTAATATAGAAAGCCCTATGGGGGGCAATCTCGCCGCTTTCTCTTCCAAAGAGGATGCTCAAAGAATACAAGCTGAAAAAGGAGGCGACTTATATGATTGGGAAGGAATCCAACAGAAATTCCAATCTCATACCCCTATTCACCACAACAATGATATGCACGATCATTAAAATCACCTCCAGAAGATGCTAAATAAGATTTTTATACCCTTACTATTGTGCTTCCCCTTCCTCGGAGAAGCACAATCTATAACCGTATGCCCGCAATGCCCTATCAATACCATCACCAAGGCGGTGGCTTCTGCCAATGAGAATGATACTATCATAGTGGAGAAAGGCACCTACCCAGAGCACGATATCCTCATTGATAAGCCCTTAACCCTCATCGGAAAGGACAGACCAGCCATTAACGGGCAGTTCAAAGGCTCTATACTGAAGATACGTGCCAATAACGTAACCATCAAGGGCTTCCGTATCCTCAATGTCCCCTTCAAATCTACCGAAGAACAAGCCGCTATCCATCTGGATAAAGCAAAAAACTTCCTCATAGAAGATAATGTGATGGAACAGGTATGCTTCGGGGTGATTCTCTTCAAGGGAAAAGACGGCACCGTTAAGAATAATAAGATTTCTTCCAATGCCAAGACTCAGTATAATTCGGGCAATGCCATTCACCTCTGGAGCTGTAAGAATGTTAGTATTATAGGGAATGAAGCTCTGAACTGTCGTGATGGAATCTATATACAATTCTCCTCCCAATCCCATATTAAGGAAAATTATTGCTATGGCAACCTCCGCTATGGCTTGCACTTTATGTTCTCCAATGATAACGAATATCATAAGAATAAGTTTGCTAAGAACGGGGCTGGTGCGGCTGTAATGTTCTCCAGGCACGTAAAAATGACCGATAACACCTTTCAGGATAATTGGGGTCCTTCTTCCTATGGGCTGCTCTTAAAGGAGCTTTATGACTCCGAGCTTACAGGGAATACTTTCCTTAGGAATACTATCGGGATCAATGGAGAAAACTGCACCCGAATGAAGTATAATGAAAACACCTTCACCGAGAACGGATGGGGTATCCGTATCCGTGGAGGATGCTACCAGAATGACTTCTGGGATAATAATTTCTTCCATAATACCTTCGATGTAGCTTATGATAATAACGTAAATGACAATAAGTTCCACAGCAATTATTGGAGTGATTACACAGGCTATGACCTCAACAAAGACAATGTAGGAGATGTCCCTTATCGTCCCGTAAAGCTCTTCTCTTATATCAGTAACCGCACTCCCGAAAGTATCGTACTGCTTAGGAGTTTATTTATTGATATTATGAACTTTTCTGAAAAGGTAGCTCCTGTATTTACCCCAGAAAACTTGGTCGATGAAGCCCCTAGAATGCAACCTTTCTCCAAGAATAACAAATAATATTTACCTAACTTTTACCCTAATTTACAGATGATTGAATTCAAAGACGTTCATAAAAAATATGGAAAGCTCGAAGTACTCAAGGGAGTGAGCTTTACCATTAAGGATGGGGGAATTATCGCTATCTTAGGACCCAATGGTTCAGGGAAAACCACCTCTATGAAGAGTTTTCTCGGGATGGTCGTACCTACTAAGGGCGATATCTTATTTAACGGCAAGTCCATCAAGAACCAATGGGCTTATAGAGAACAAATATCCTACCTCCCTCAGATTGCCAACTTCCCTAATAACCTCAAAGTAAAGGAGCTCATCGCGATGATAAAGAATATCAAAAAGTTACCTTGCAAGGATCAAGAACTTATAGAGCTCTTCGGATTACAAAAACACCTCAATAAGTCCTTAGGAAACCTCTCCGGAGGAACCAAACAGAAGGTAAATCTTGTCCTAACCTTTATGGTAGATGTCCCTTATCTGGTTCTTGATGAGCCTACCTCCGGTCTCGACCCTATCGCCATACTTGCCCTTAAGAAGCTCATCCTTCGCGAGAAGGAAAAAGGCAAAACCATCCTCATTACCTCCCATATCCTGAGCTTTATCGAAGAACTCTCTGACGAAATCCTATTTATCCTTGAAGGAAATATATACTTCAGAGGTACGCCGCAGGAACTCCTTACCACCACTGATAAGGAAAACTTCCAAGAAGCCATTGCCGAACTCCTAAAAAACGAAAAATATGATTAAGATTATCCGATATACTTTCTTTGACCTCATCCGCAGTAGCTGGACGTACTTTTACTTGGGATTTTATCTCTTGCTCAGTAGCATTTTGCTATTCCTCAATAATGATATTTCCAAGTCGGTGATTACTTTGATGAATGTAATTATCGTTCTTATCCCCTTGATCTCTACTATATTCGGAGTGATGTATTACTATAACGCCCGCGAGTTCATCGAGCTCCTGCTGGCACAGCCGATTCCTAGGAAAAATATCTTCTTGGGGCAATACTTAGGCATTTCTCTGTCCCTAAGCTTAAGTTTTATCATAGGATTGGGAGTTCCATTCCTCTTCTACGGCTTGTTCCTCTCTTCGGAGATATTTAATTTCATAATGCTGATTATCACAGGGGTATTTCTAAGCTTTATTTTCGTAGGTTTCTCTTATCTTATCGGGCTTTATAACGAGAATAAGATAAAGGGATTTAGTTTTGCCATCTTTATCTGGTTGTTTATGGCAGTTATCTTTGATGGTCTCTTCCTAATATGCTTTATGGTCTTTAGGCAATATCCTCTGGATACCTTTTCTATGGCTATGATTTTGTTCAATCCGGTGGACTTATCCCGTATTCTAATCCTCCTAAAGCTGGATATCTCGGCTTTGATGGGTTACACAGATGCCATCTTCAAGTCTTTCTTTGGCTCAACTGCAGGAATAGCCGCCTCCTTGGGCTCACTTTGCTTGTGGGTGTCCGGAATTATATTTATGATTCTCAGAAAAATACGTAAGAAGGATTTTTAACTATATTTTTATTGTCATAATGATTGCCTTTCTTCCCTAATTGCTGGGGAGGAAGGTTTTTTCTTTGTATAAGGTATTAAAAAAATGCTAATTGTTCAGCTAAAAAATAGATTATATCGAAAAAATAGCTTATATTTGCTACTGAATATAGAAATAGCTTTATTATGAAAAGATTTATAACATATTTTTTTATCATTACCCTCTTTACAATGGTTACTTATGGGCAATCTGGTATAAAAAAGTCCGATTGGCAGGAAAAAAACCTCGTTGGAAAAGTAAAAAAGTTGAAAGAAAAAATGGTTTTTTTCGATGATAAAAAACAATACGTAGCCTTTGCTAAAGGAGAAGATAGCCCATCTGATATTGAGAATGTTTCCATTACTTATGTATTTAATCAACGAGGATATATAGAAAGTTTTATATCAGAGAATGGGGATAAAGTTCCTATTAAGTATGATTATAGGAATCGAACAGCTACTCAAATTTACAAAAAGAAACCTGGTTCTCCTGCTATGGAGATTATTTGTGAGTTTGACCCTTTGAAGAATATGATATCGCAAACCTTGAAGATGGGAGAGCAGACAATCACAGAGAAATACAAACTTACTTATAATGAGAAGTGGCAAGTAGTTGAAGAAAAAAGAACTTATATAATGAGTGAGGAGGAAAGCGAAAATTCCCCTAATAGCCTGTATATTTATAAATATAATAAAAAAGGATATGTAATAGAGCAAATAGTAAAAGAGCCTAATTCATCAGGAGATTGGGAGCTTAAAAGTATTATTAACTATCAATATAATGATAGGGGAAATGTGAGTGATAAGATAGAATTAGAAATACAAACAGAAAATAATAGACAAGAAAAAAAATACCACTATGAATATACTTATGATAATATAGGAAATTATATTAAGAAGGTAGAATATCTTATTTCTGATAGCGAAGAAGAAGTAACATATACTGAGGAAAGAGAAATAAAGTACTATAAATAAAA
>CAJPPS010000071.1 GCA_905372595.1 uncultured Capnocytophaga sp.
TTATAGGTACAGGTAAGTCCTACATAGGTATTACTATATTGATTCTGATAGAGATAAGGCTCCAAAGAAAGATTTTCATTAACATTAAACTGCTTTAAATGAGCATCCACATTTGCTTCTATAATATTCAAGGCATAGAATCCTATAGCAAACAACATAGCCATTTCTTTATTTCTGCGATAAGTATCTTGGGCTCTACGAAGGGCATCGGTACTCAAGCGAGGATTCCCATCGGCACGTCCTGCATAGAATTCATCATCTGTTAAGCCGTCTAAGCGCCTTTTATAAGCTGTACGATAACGATCTAATTCTTTATCATTTACCACATACAAATATGTAGGAATTCCTATTGCTAGATACACAATAGGAATTTTCCAATAACTCTTATTATAAGCTTGTCCTAATCCAGGAAGAATAGCTGAATAGAATGCCGCTCGTGCAGGAGAAAGTGGATCTGTATTCCAAGTTTTTTTCACCTGAACCGTCTGAGGCAATGTATCCTTAACCTTTACAGATAAGGAATCACTTTGCGCTAGTAGTTTCACCCCAAAGAAACACTCTATCACCAATATCCAAACCTTAAGCCTCACCGTATAATATTTTTTGTATGCGATTGAATTCTTCTTCCGTTTTAAAAGGAATTTCAAGCTTTCCCTTACCTGTTTTATCTATTTTGACCACAACTCCTTTTCCTAATCGTTCCCGTAATCCTTCTATGTTTTCCTTTATATAAGGGGGAAGTTCTGAAGAAAAAGTATCTTCTTTTTCCTGTTTGGGAGTAATTACAGCCACCTTTTGAGGGTTCTTAAGTTGCTGTACCGCTTGTTCTGTATCACGTACAGAGAGATCCTGAGCAATAATCCGATTATACACCTCCAACTGTTCTTCTCTCTCCTCTATATTTATCAAAGCACGTCCGTGTCCCATAGAAATAAAACCATCTCGTATTCCTGTCTGAATAATAGGATCTAACTTCAGGAGTCTGAGATAGTTCGTAATTGTAGAACGCTTCTTCCCTACCCTCTCGCTCATCTGTTCTTGGGTAAGGTTAAGCTCCTCTATCATTCTGTTATAACTCAAAGCCACTTCAATAGGATCTAGATCCTGACGCTGGATATTCTCCACAAGAGCCATCATCAAGGATTCTTCATCATTAGCTATACGAATAAAGGCAGGTATAGTGGTAAGCCCAGCTATTTTAGAAGCACGCCAACGGCGTTCTCCTGATATAAGTTCGTATTTCTGAGTATCTACTTTTCTTACGGTAATTGGCTGAATCACTCCCAATTCTTTAATAGAAGAAGCCAATTCATTGAGAGCCTCTTCATTGAAAACGGTACGAGGTTGATAAGGATTCTCTGTTATTTGGTCTAAAGGGAGTTCTAGTACATTCCCTATAAGCTTATCAGCATTGGTATCTGTAGCAGATTGTATGTCTTCTGAGGGAAGTAAGGCTCCGAGCCCACGTCCTAATCGTTGTCCTTTATTTAACTTTCCCATTCTCTTCTATAACTGAGTATTTTTCTTAATAATCTCTTCTGCTAAACTAATATAGTTAGCAGCTCCTTTACTAGCTGCATCATAGCTAATAATGGTTTCCCCAAAGCTGGGCGCCTCACTTAGGCGAATGTTACGTTGTATGATTGTCTCAAAAACCATTTCGCTAAAGTGCTTTTGTACCTCTTCTACTACTTGGTTAGAAAGGCGTAAGCGAGCATCATACATTGTGAGTAAAAGTCCCTCAACATCCAATGCTGGATTATGGATTTTTTGTACACTCTTAATGGTATTGAGTAGCTTTCCTAAACCTTCCAAGGCAAAGTATTCACATTGAATAGGAATAATAACCGAATCGGCTGCAGTAAGAGCATTCAAGGTAAGAAGCCCCAAAGAAGGAGCACAATCTATAATGATGTAGTCATAACGATCTTTAATAGGAGCTAGTGCCTCCTTAAGCATATATTCCCTACGTGGCTTATCGACTAATTCTATTTCAATAGCCACCAAATCAATATGTGCTGCAATGAGATCCAGATTAGGCGAACTGGTGGTAAGTATGGTGCTTTCTGCAGTAGCTGAATGCTCCAACACATCATATGTTCCCCGCTCTACTCCTTCTACCTCTATTCCTAAACCAGAGGTAGCATTGGCTTGAGGATCGGCATCTATCAAGAGTACTTTCTTCTCTAAAACCCCTAAGGCTGCCGCTAGATTAATAGATGAAGTAGTCTTCCCTACCCCTCCTTTCTGATTGGCGATTGCTATGATTTTACCCATAATATCTTATTCTTTTTTCAGAGGGTAAAAGTACGGCGATTTTTGCGATTGTCAAAACAAAGTTATTAACAATAATAGTTAAAATATCTTAAGCTAGTAAGAGTTTCCCGTCTCTCACTAGCTTCTTTTTACTTGTTTTTTAAGCAGTTATCATTCCTCCATCTATACGAAGTACTTGCCCTGTAATATAAGAACTCATCTGGGAGGCTAAGAATACACAGGCATTGGCTATATCCTCTACCGTTCCTCCACGCTTGAGAGGAATGGCATCACGCCATCCTTGTACTACCTCTGGGGCGAGCTTGGCTGTCATTTCTGTCTCTATAAAGCCAGGAGCAATGGCATTGCAACGAATATTACGAGAGCCTAATTCTAAGGCTACGGACTTGGTAAAGCCCAAGATACCTGCCTTAGAAGCTGCATAATTGGCTTGACCTGCATTACCTTGTACCCCTACTACACTGCTCATATTGATAATGTTACCATTGCGTTGCTTGAGGAATACCTTCTGTACAGCTTTGGTCATATTAAAAATAGATTTAAGGTTCACAGCGATGACTTTATCGAAATCTACCTCACTCATACGCATTAGCAAATTATCTTTGGTAATTCCTGCATTGTTCACCAATATATCAATTGCTCCAAAATCTTCTAAAACCTTATTTATTAACTCTTCGCAAGCTGTAAAATCAGAAGCATCACTCTTATAGGCAATAACTTTAACTCCTTTGTTATTAAGATTTTTTATTTCGGTTTCGGCTTCTTGAGGAAGTGTTCCACTAAAGGTAAAAGCTACATTGGCGCCTTGTTCTGCAAAGGCTTTTACGATACCAGCTCCTATACCACGGCTACCACCAGTAACAATCGCGGTCTTTCCTTGTAATAAATTCATTTTTTATATATTTATACATTATGTTCTTTTATTCTATTGCTTTGAGACTAAAAAAATATTTATCAAAATCCTCTGAACGATATTTTCCTTTTATCTCAGGGTGATTCATTTCTATCTGCACAATACTATCCGAAAGGAATTTATATCTTCCATAATAGGTCGTATCTCTGGTCATTTCGTCATTGAGATATTCTGAAAAACACAATTCTCCTTTATCAAAAAGCATCTTGGTTGCCACATAGTATGCCCTTCGCTGCTGATAATATACTGCTTTTTTTATACTATCAAACATTTTCCACCTATCATTTACCCTGAGTGTAGCTGGAATATCTCCTGTATCTGTACAAAGAAACCCCATAAGCTGCCCCTCTTTTGTATAGATGACTTCTCTCTCTGTATTGTCTAATACTTCTTTTAAGGTTATTTTTTCTCCTACACGCCTTAGATAAATATCGTTTGCAGGCCAAAGGGTTCCCCTGCGATTTCCACCTCCATAACGACTCATCATAACAATCGCATCCGGCTCGTAACCTTCCTTTTTAACCTCTTCACTTATATAGACTGGCGGTGCTTCAAAACCGATAAAGGTAAATTCGTGATACCTTTTCTCTGGAAGTCTAAAATATCCTTTCTTATCGGTAAAGACCTCTCCTACTTGACACTTTTCTATAGGATTTCCTTGGTAATCCAATACTCGCCCTGTGATAATGGGTCTTGCCATTCGCGAAACCAAGCACGAAGTACATAAGATACTTATGAGAAATAATACATAATTTTTCATAACCTACCTCCTTGATTTTCGTATCATATAGACAGCTAATAGGGCAAACATAGCATTAGGGATAATTACAGCCATTAGAGGTGTGATTCCTGATTTTTCTGCCATAATTCCGAATATACGTTCGAAGAAGACGTACGAGAACCCAATAAGTACTCCAAAAGCCAGATTCACTCCCATTCCTCCTCTTTTTTTAACAGAAGAAACTGCTACACCAATAATTGTCAATATAAATACGTTGAAGATAGATGCCCAACGACGATAATATACCAATTCATAAATACGGATATTAGGGGAACCTTTTTGGCGTTCTTCTGCGATGAACTTGTTTAGCTCAAAGAAATTTTTAGTCTCGGCAGCGTACTCTATCGGTAACAAGTCCGTTGTTTTGAAATTCAGCAAAGTATCTTTCTGATATACTTTTTCATAAATATCATCCAGCTCTCCTACTTTGCGATGCGTATAGTTATAAAGTTGATATGTTTTTACACTATCATTCTCAACCCATTTAATACTACTAGCCGTAATTTTGTCAGTCATTGTAAGTCCATTAAAACGTTCTAATACAAAATCCCAACCTTGATTTTCATCAGAATTAAAGCTACTGACATAAATATATTCATTCTTATTGACCTGATTATATAACTGGGTTCCTGTGGAATAAAGTCCTTTAGAAAGATAAGTGCCATAGAATTCATTATACACCCCACTAGAATAAGGCACTACAAACATTCCCATTACCAATACGAAAGCCGAAAGTATAGTCGCCCCATAGAAATACGGTCGCAGGAAGCGATTGTAAGAGATTCCTGAGCTGAGCATTGCTACAATCTCTGTTTTTTCTGCCAACTTGGAGGTAAACCAAATCACAGAAAGAAAAAGGAAGATAGGAAAGAGGATATTGGCAAAATGCACAACAAAATTAGCATAATACTTAATTATTGCCTCTGTAGGAGCGTGATTATCGGTCATTTTTTGGTTCTTTTCTGCAAAATCTACCAAAATTCCGATAGGAATGAACATCAGAAAGAGTGCAGAGTACGTCAGGAAATAACGCTTAAGTATGTATCGGTCAATTATTTTCATTTTCCTATAAAATTTACACTACAAACGGTTATTCATTTGGTTAACCATTTGTTTTTTCCACTCAGGAAAGTCGCCTTGCAGAATATGTTTTCTTGCCTGACGTACCAGCCAGAGATAAAAGCCTAAATTATGTAAGGTAGCAATCTGCTTTCCTAAGAACTCCTCTGCGGCAAAAAGATGGCGTAGATAGGCTTTGGTATAATAAGTATCTACGAAAGTATAGCCATTTTCATCAATAGGAGAAAAATCATTCTCCCATTTTTTATTCTTAATATTAATCGTTCCGTGAGCTGTAAAGAGCATTCCATTACGAGCATTACGAGTGGGCATTACACAATCAAACATATCCACTCCTAAGGCTATGTTCTCTAATATATTAATAGGTGTTCCTACTCCCATAAGGTAACGAGGCTTGTCTTTTGGAAGAATATCACAGACAATCTCAGTGATTTCATACATTTTTTCGGCGGGTTCTCCTACAGAAAGTCCCCCGATGGCATTCCCATCGGCTCCTTTGGAAGCAATATACTCGGCAGAGATTTTACGCAAGTCTGGATACACAGACCCCTGAACGATTGGGAACAAAGACTGACTGTAGCCATACTTAGGAGCATTTTCTTGCAAATAATTGATGCAACGATCCAGCCAGCGGTGAGTCATCTGCATAGATCGGCTGGCGTAACCATATTCACAAGGATAAGGCGTACATTCGTCGAAAGCCATAATAATATCAGCCCCTATGCTGCGCTGAATTTCCATAGATTTCTCTGGAGAGAAGAAATGATAAGAACCATCAATGTGGCTTTTGAACTTCACTCCTTCTTCCTTTATTTTTCGGGTACTGGAGAAGGAATATACCTGATATCCTCCACTATCGGTGAGAATATTTCTGTCCCAGTGCATAAACTTATGCAAACCTCCTGCCTGCTCCAGAATAGCCGTAGTGGGGCGCAAGTAGAGGTGATAGGTATTTCCAAGAATAATATCTGCTTTAATATCTTCTGTAAGTTCTCGCTGTTGCACTCCCTTAACAGAAGCCACCGTCCCTACAGGCATAAAGATAGGAGTTTCTATTATTCCGTGGTCAGTAGTAATACGTCCAGCACGGGCTTTGGTAAGAGTATCTGTTTTTAATAGTTCAAAATTCATATAAGGCTCTTTTCAAGGGGCAAAGATAGTGAAAAATTAGCTTTTAGAAAAGTTGTGTAATAAAGTAAATAATAAGACCTACTAAGCCTCCTACTAAGGTGCCATTGACACGGATAAACTGAAGATCTTTTCCTACCTCCAGCTCTAACTTTTCACTGAGTGCCTTGCCTTCCCAATTGCTTACTGTAGTGGTGATAAGGTTGCCTACTTCACTTTTGTTCCTTAGGACGAACTGATAGGCTGTTTTTTGCACCCAACTGTCTATCTGTGCTTGTAGAGTGGTATTTTTTTGTAGCTCATCCCTCAGGTGAGCAATACCTTTTTGCAAGAAAGAAGCCAATTGCTCCTGCCAATAAGGCGTATCAAGTTTTTGGGCAAAATGGTAAAGCTCCTGAGTAATCTCTGTCCGGATAGGATGAGAAGGCTCCTTTGCTATTTTTAGTACATACTGATAGAGTCCCTCAGTTACTTTTTCAGCTATAGATTCTCGTATAAAAGTGGGAACAAGCATAGGAAACTGATTGTCTATTTCTCGTTCTAAAGTATCCCGATGTGTATCAAGATAAGTAGCCACCTTTTGAAGAGTATCTGAAAATAAGCTCTCGTGCTTGTGTTCCTTGAGAAATCCTATCAGAAATGTACTTACTTTGGTGTGTAAAGGGTAGTTCTGAAGAAAATTTGTTAGTTGAATAAGCGTATTTTCTTTATAAAACCATTCCAAAAGAACAGAAGAAGGCTTAATTTTGGTAATATAAGGTCGTACTTGTTGAGATTTTAGAAAATTTTCCACTACAAATGACCCTAAATTCTCTCCTATATCATTCTTTTTCGCCTCAATGAGGTTGGTATGCGGGATATTCAGCCCCATAGGTCGGCGAAAGAGTGCTACCACGGCAAACCAGTCCGCTAGTGCTCCCACCATAGCCGCCTCCGAAAAAGCCTTCAGATAGCCCACCCAACTCCACTGAGGTACTTTACGCTGGCAAATAACCGCTGTTATATAGAGGGCTAAGATTAGTAGTAAAAGTCCTAAGGCTAGGTTCTTATACTGCTGGAGCTTTTTTTGTTTAGTATCTTGACGCATTGATTAGGATATACTT
The DNA here is from genome assembly GCA_905372595.1 of uncultured Capnocytophaga sp. Classification (GTDB taxonomy): domain Bacteria; phylum Bacteroidota; class Bacteroidia; order Flavobacteriales; family Flavobacteriaceae; genus Capnocytophaga. The sequence goes on from CAJPPS010000071.1 coordinate 7,283, forward strand.
ATATTTTATTCATCATAGGAAGGCTCTGGATAGTCCAAGTAAGTAGCCTTATACCCTTGTTCTTCTTTGGTCAAAAGTATTTTATAATTAGTATAGCCTTCTTGGAAATTTCTATGCATTTTAAGCACGATTCCATCTGAAGTTAGTTCTGCATTAAGTACTTTCTCTCCGCAACCCTCGTCATTACAAAATTCTAAAAAATCTACTTTTCCCCTTGAAGAATGAACATCATTAAATACCTGATGAGCGATTTCATTTT
>CAJPPS010000072.1 GCA_905372595.1 uncultured Capnocytophaga sp.
GAGTATTAGTATCCGAAATTAAAAATATTTTGGAATATTTTTCCTTATTAATCCACTCTGATAGATATTTATATCCATTTTCTCCAAAATAAATCGTATATTCTTTTGTTTTTATCTCTTTCATTAGTTTGTAAAATTAGTCATAGAAATCTACCTTAAATTTTTCTGAAAAGCCTCTCTTTCTCCATCTCTCACCTGAATTATACCACAATAAGCATAATTTTTCTTTTCTAAAATATGTTTCATCACATAATTATCAAAATTTGTATCTACTCGAATTGAAAAAATAGAATTTTCCATAGAAATTTCTTCAGCCTGCTCCATTATGTAAGAAGCAATCCCTTTTCCTCTGCCTTTTTCTCCTACAGCCATTCTGTGTATCACTGTATAAGGCTCATTATTAAGCCAAGCCCCTTTTATTTCTTTATAAGTAGGTTCCTCCTTGTCATTGATTACTACATAAGCTATAATTTCCTGTTCCAAAGTAACTACATAGGCATATCCTTGCGCTATATCATTCTTTATAGTTTCCTCAATAAGGATAGCCATCTTGCCACTGCTGACTTCCTTTTTGTTTCATAGACTCTTTTGCGAATAGAATAATATCCCAAACACACTTAAAATCTGAAATTTCTGCTTTTCTAAAGTATTTTTCCTCCATTTACCCTTCTTAATTTCTATTTTTTCAATAATATTTTTTTTAAAATCATCTTTTTTCTATAACTTCTAATCCATTCTCCTTCTTCCTCAGTGACTAAAAAGGGATTATTTAGCTTCTTTCCTCTAAAATATCCAATCATATAATCAATAAATAAGGAGAATTTCCTTTTTTTATATGACAACTTAAGGCTTGCTAGGAAAGAAAGAAAAAAACCATAACGCAATCGATAGAACATCTCTCCTTGCATATATTGAGATTGCTTGTTATAAGCACTTGCTGTAGGTCTCAGATGCTTAACTATCAGACTATCATCTACTTTTACTTCCCATTGATGGTACAGAGCTAATAATTCATCCACGGTATCCCACCCCATTGCTTCTTTTAGCCCTCCTATGGCTTGAAAGCAACTTTTTCTATAAGATTTTAAGGCTCCTCTAAGATGGTTTTTATTGGTAAGGCTCTCTAGCACCCACTCCCCTTTTTTTTCTATACTACAAACACCTCCACATATTCCTATTTTAGGGTTATTTATAAAATAGTTATTAAGTGTTTCTAAATAATTAGAAGGGAAAATAAGGTCTGCATCAAACTTACATATAATATCGACCTCTTCTAGCATTGAGAGTCCTGAATTAAAAGCTTGTACGACCTTTGCTCCTGGTAATCTAGAAATAGAGGAATTACGGTAATTACTCTGTATATTAGGATAATTTTGACAATAAAAAGATAATACCTCCTGAGTATTATCGGAGGAATTATCATCTATAACGATTATTTGATAAGGTAAATAGGTCTGTGCTAATAAAGAATCAAGAGTTAAAGACAAAAACTTTCCTTCATTATGAGCAGGAATAATTATCCCAAATCGCATCTTTTTAGAAATTTATGGAAGCAAAGTGAAGTTCGAATAGGTAATAAGCTCCTTTTTCTGAGCTTCAAACTGCTCTTGACTGATAGCTCGAGTACATTTTTCGTGCAAGAAAACAGAATACCCAAGATTCAAGGCATCTATCATCGAAAAATATACACAATAATCTGCTGCCAAGCCTGCAAAATGAAGCTCTTTAATGTTTAATCCTTTCAAATATCCATTAAGTCCTGTGTCTTTTAGCTTTTGATTATCAAAAAAAGCACTATAACTATCTATATTAGGATCCATTCCTTTTCGGAATATAGCTGCTACAGTATTAGTGTGTAATTCTGGACAGAAATCAGCTCCTGAGCTTCCTTGCACACAGTGTGGAGGCCAAAGTGTCTGAATATAATCATCTTTAGTTACTGTATCAAAGGCTTTTTTATCTTTATGTTGTGTAAAAAAGCTAAAATGATTCTCAGGATGCCAATCTTGGGTAGCTATAACGTGACCAAATTCAGTAATAAGCTGATTCACAGGACTTATTATAGACTGTCCATTAGGAACTGGTAGGCTACCTGTGATAAAATCATTTTGAATATCTATTAATATAAGTACTTCAGACATAAGTTAATAAGAATAAATAAATTAAACACCTTTTAGGTACAAAGATACAATTTATTGCCAATATAAACAAATTTTTTTACCTTTGTCTCCTGAAATAATATAGATGCAAATAAGAATTCATACCTTATTGAGTATCAAAAACAAATAATAATGATTACCAAAGAAAGCATAGATAAGGTATATGATGCTATTCGTATAGAAGAAGTTATTGGTGATTTTGTACAGCTAAAACGGGCAGGTTCTGGATACAAAGGATTAAGCCCTTTTACTAACGAACGCACTCCAAGCTTTTCTGTATCTCCCTCTAAGCAAATCTGGAAGGATTTCAGTAGTGGCAAGGGGGGAAATGCTATTGCTTTCCTGATGGAACACGAACATTTTTCCTACATAGAAGCCATTCGATATTTAGCAAAAAAATATAATATCGAATTGGAAGAAACAGAACTAAATGATGAAGAAAAGGAAAAAGCCAATGAAAAAGAAAAATTATTCTTGGCAAATGATTTTGCTAGAGATTTTTTCCACCAATCATTATTAGAAAGTGAAGAGGGAAAAGCCATAGGTATGACTTATTTTAAAGAAAGAGCTTTCACTGATGAGACTATAAAAATTTTCCAATTAGGATATGCTATTGACCAAAGGAGTGCCTTCACTGATACGGCTCTTAAAAAAGGAATAAAATTAGAAGCTCTTGAAAAAACAGGACTTACAATTGTCGATGAACAACAACACAAACTAGACCGCTTCAGAGGACGTGTAATTTTCCCTATTCTCTCTATGAGCGGGCGTGTTCTTGGATTTGGGGGACGTATTCTTTCCACTGAAAAAAAATTAGCCAAGTACCTCAACTCCCCAGAAAGTGAAATTTATCATAAAAGTAATATCTTATATGGTCTTTTCCAAGCTAAAAGCTTTATTAGTAAAGAAGATAACTGTTACTTAGTAGAAGGATATGCTGATGTAATTCAGCTATATCAAAGAGGAATTAAGAACACAGTAGCCTCAAGCGGTACAGCTCTTACTCAAGAACAGATACGCCTAATACACCGATTTACACCCAATATAACAATCCTTTATGATGGAGATTCAGCAGGACTAAAAGCAGCTCTGCGGGCTGGTGATATGATACTAGCAGAAGGAATGAATGCACGCATTTGTACCTTTCCTGACGGAGATGACCCTGATAGTTTTGCTAAAAAGAATCCATTAGAAGATATTTTAGAGTATTTCAAGGAGAATATACAAGATTTTATCCGATTCAAGGCATCATTATTAATCAAAGAAGCAAATAATGACCCTCTTAAGCGTGCTGATACAATCCAAAATATGATTGAGAGTATCTCTAAGATAAGCGATAATATCAAAAAAGAGATATACATCCGTGAGTGTGCTCAAATTATGGATATATCAGAACAAGTTCTTTTTGCTTCTCTTTCTCAAATATCCCAGCAACAACTTCTTAAGGCTGATAAGGAACTCCAGAGATCCAAAAAGGAACCAAAACCACTCTCCGTTATAGTTCCTCAGGAAATCAACCCTATTCTAACATTAGAAAAAGAACTCATCAGATATCTTTTATTATATGGTCTTGAAGAATGTACTTTTGAAGAAAAGTTTCTTTTCTTTGATAAAGAAACGGGAGAAGAAAAAACACAAATATTCTCACAAAAAATGAAAGTTTTTGAGAAATTATTCTTAGAGCTACAAGCTGATGAAATAGAGTTAAGCACTCCTGAATTTAGAGATTTTTATACTTTTTTTATGAAAAAATTCCAAGAAGGATTACAAGATACATCTTCAATTATCAATGAAATCCCTCTTGAAATAGCCAATCAAGTCGCTTCATTTCAAGCTCAAGAAGAAAGCCTTCATCTAGATAAATGGTTTAGTAAAAAAGGGGTCGTTGTCAAGTCCAAAATAGAGGAGCTTCCTTATACTATCACGGGAATTATCCTGAATCTACGCAAAAGATTAATTGACAATAAAATAAAAACTCTAAAAGAAGAAATCTCTATCCTAGAAAATGAGGATAAAGACCCTTCTTCTATTTTCCTTGAAGTAATTGAATATAATATACTTAAAAATACTATAGTAAAGCGTTTGGGGTGGAATATGTAATGCTTTATCCTTTATAATTTTCAATTGCTTCTAAGATTATAGCACAACCTTTCTCTATTTCCTCCTCCGATATAGTAAGAGGTGGAGAAATTCTCACTGCACGAAGTTCAAATAACAACCAAAAGAATATAAAACCTCGCTGATGTGCATATAAAATAATGTGATTAGCCAAGTCTATATCTTCTACAATTACAGCAAGCATTAATCCCTTACCATTAATAGATTTTATTTTAGGATGCTGTAAAAGTTTTCTGAAAAGTTGCTCTTTTTGAAGAGTTTCCTGTATCAAATTTGTATGTAATAATTCCTTCAATGTTGCTAAAGAAGCAGCCGCCACCACAGGATTTCCCCCAAAGGTAGTAATATGGGACATCTTAGGATTATCAGCAAGTAAATGCATCAAATCATATGAAGCTACAAAAGCCCCACAAGGTAAGCCACTTGCCATTCCTTTTCCTATAGCTAAAATATCAGGAACTACATTATAATTTTCAAAGCCAAATAACTTTCCTGTTCTACCAAAACCAGGCTGTATTTCATCTAAAATTAATAATGCTCCTACTTCTTCACAACGTTTCTTTACTTTTAACAAATAATCATTCTCTGGAGTGATAAAACCAGCTCCTCCTTGAATAGTTTCAAGAACAACACCTGCTGTTTTGGTTGTAATCTTCTCTATTTCTTTCTCATTATTGAACTCTATCCAAGCTACATCTGGTAAGAGAGGACGAAAAGGTTGCTTACGAAGCTCATAATCCATAATACTCAAGGAGCCTTGTGTATTTCCGTGATAAGCCTTTCGAGCCGCTATAATCTGAGAACGTCCTGTTGCTCGTTTTGCTAGCTTAATGCTCCCTTCTATTGCTTCTGTTCCTGAATTTACAAGATATGTAGTTTCCAATGGATCAGGAAGATTCTCCGCTAATAATTTACAAAATTCCACAGCTGGAGCTTGAGCATATTCTCCATATACCATTACGTGCATATACTTACTAACTTGCTCTTGAATAGCTTTTACCACCTTAGGATGACAATGTCCTAGAGTACAAGCAGATACTCCTGCAACAAAATCCAAATAAGCCTTTCCTTGAGTATCATAAATATAAGATCCTTCTGCCCTTTCTACTTCCAATCCTAATGGATATAATGAAGTAGGTGCTTGATATTGTAAAAATTCTTCTTTCATTTTTGTTCTGATTGTTTCATTTTCTTTATTCTAAGGAGAATATTTCCTTGTAATAAGATTTTCATATATTCTGCTCTAGGAATTTCAAAAGCTCCTAGATTATGTAAGTGATCATTATATACTTGACAGTCCAATAGTAAATAATTTTTATCCTTAAGTTCCTTTACTAGGCTTATGAAAGCTACTTTACTAGCATTAGATTCTTTCGAAAACATACTTTCTCCACAAAAGATTCCATTTCCTAAATCCACTCCATAAAGCCCTCCTACCAGTTGTTGGTCTTTCCATACTTCTACAGAACGAGCCAACCCCAATTCATATAATTTTGTATAAGACTCTATAATACTATCACTTATCCAAGTGCCTTGCTGATCTTTCCTAAAAATATCTTTACAAGAGGTAATTACCTCTAAAAAATTCTGATTGAAAGTTACAGTGAACATATTCCTATTAAGAATATTTCTCATTGTTTTATTTACTTTGTATTCCTCGGGAAATACTACCATTCTCTTACTAGGAGCCCACCAAAGAATAGGTTCTTCCTTATTAAACCAAGGGAATATTCCACTTTTATAAGCTAGAATAAGCCTTGGGACAGACAAATCCCCTCCAATTGCAAGAATACCTGTTTTATCAGCTTGCTCGACAGGAGGAAAAAAAAGATTTTGGGTTAGTATATACATTAAAATATTGGTTACATAACAAAAAATTCTTTACATTACTTGAAAAAATACCAAATAATACCCAACCGGATTTTCCAATCTCTGTAGGGTTGTGAAGGGGCTACATAATAATTATTATTGCCCAGAAGTGCTTCCAGATGTTCCACGGTAAAGAAAATTCTCATAGTTCGGACTTTTGCGTTAAGAAAGAAATCTGTAATAGAATAATTTCCTATTTTTTCTCTTGATTGAACTTCAAAATCAGCGATCAAAGGATTATACTGATTGGCATAATAATGCGTAAAATACCTAAAAGATAAGCCCGTCTGCAAATACATTGCCTTTTTAAACAAATATGAACTAAAATACAAAGTATTACGTGTGGTAAAAGAAGGCACATTGAATATATTATCACTATTCTGTAGCACCTGCTGATACATAAGAGTATTATCTAGGCTCCATTTACCAAAATGTAATTCTTTTTCACCTACTATTTTAAGATATTGTATATTTCCCACATATTGAGAAGGCTGTGATAGCCCTCTTTCTCTATTATTAGTAGAAACTAGCTTAAAATAAGTGTAATTATTGATATTAGTAATATCTAATGAAAGATTTCCCCATTGCGTTTTTGCATTTGCGAATAAAGATTGTATATTCTCCTTGGAAAAATCATCCAGATGATACCAATTATAATTTTTATAATCACTTTGATAAAGTAAAAAGTTGAAATTAGGCACTTTAGAAGTTACATTCACACCTGCTGAAAGAGTGTTTTTTTCATCAAAATCATAGGACAAACTTCCTTTGAATTCTGTACCTAATAATTTTCCTAAAATCATTTGTTCCGCTTGTGCGTCGATAGAGAATCCTTTATAATATTTTTGCCAATGCCCTCCTAGACCATAATCTGTTCCTTTAATTTGATGAGGGATAAGATTTCCCGAAGTATCTATAAAGATACCTTTTGCAAAATAATTATAAAAATAAGACTTCCCATAAAGATATGTCTTTCCTAAGTACGGCAAAGAAAGCTCTGCTCCTATCCTATTGGTAAAAGTTTGTAAAGAATGCTTATCGTGAAGGTTCTTTAGTGTAAAACTTTCCCCAAAAAAATTATTTGTTGCTACAGCTGACTGGTCATAATAGTAATTTTTTGTTTCATAAAGCATTTGGTGCTTTAGAAGGACTTCCGAGTTTATTTCTCCTGAAGAACGTAAAAAATTATACTGATGCTGTAAGAAATAATGCTTTGTTATCTGAGCAGAAGTAACATCCGAAAGAGCTATATCAAGCCTTGCACGGTTACGAAACTGTTGTTCTCCTTGCGAAAATTGTTCAGGATATAATAACCCTCCATTCTCTTGCCTACTAACTTCCTG
>CAJPPS010000073.1 GCA_905372595.1 uncultured Capnocytophaga sp.
CTAATTCGCCCAATTGGGTTGTTTCTTCATATTGATCTTTAGACATTGAAGTATTATCTCCTGAGGCTCTTTTCTTAAAATCACAGGAATATATCAATATCAAGCAAAAAATATAGAGGATGATTTTCATTTATTGATTTATTTTTAAAAGGGCTTTCTGACAAAAAAACAATGTATATTTTGTATTACAGTTATTTAAATTAGTGATTAGCAAGTTATACACTTTCTGCTTTACGAATGTCCTTTTGTATTTTTCGATAGAAAAAGGGGTAAGTCAGCCAATAAAAACACCATACACTGGGCATTAGCACCCAGATGGCTATGTACAGGTATAAGTGGAAGCATTTTAGGAGTGTTTTCCTATATCTATTCCCATAGATCATAGTTGCCCAGATACGAAATAGTCGGTTAGCTTTATACTCAGCAGATAGGAGAAAAGGTTTTATAATTACTCCTTTTTGCTGTACAATTTTCTCCTGTAAGCTCTTGTCATAGATATCTTTTTGGAGGTATTCCAAGGCAATTTTTCCATACATAGAAGCACTTTCTATATCCTTTTGAGAAACCCCTGGTAAGGGGAATATCCCTAAGTATCTATCTTTTTTTCCTGTAAAAAGCCAATGTACAATAGTCAATACACTGATATGATTTGGGTGCTTATCAGTAAGAGCTACATTCCCTACCAAATGTGCTTTATTCTCTAGGAGTAATAGCTTAATTTTTTCCTGAGAACTTATCCACATATTTCGGGTACCTGAGAGAGTGATTACAGGTTTATTATACAATAAATCTTTAGCAAAGGTACTTTTTAAAAAAGAATTGATAGGAATAGAAGGTGACAGATACCAAACCTGATAAGCAAGAATTATTAAGGAATATTCTTTCTCAAGAAATTCTTGCTTAATAGGCTTAATAGGTTGTGGAATTTGTAAAAAAGACTCAGGGAAAGCCCCAAAAAAAGCTTCATCAGTCCAAGGAAAAGGGAAAGATTCTTCCATCTCTATAGAATAAAAATCTATCCCTATTCCTGCACTCTGAAAAGGAGCTACAAACTGATTAACAATATCCTTAAGTTGTCCTGATTGAGAGTAATAAACTACAAGTATCTGTTGCATTTATTGCTTACTTTCTATCCATTTTCTAGCATTTACAAAAGCTTCTATCCAAGGTGATACTTTGTCCTCTCTTTCTGGATAATATCCCCAAGCCCAAGGGAAAATAGAACGTTCTATGTGTGGCATAGTAACTAGGTGTCTTCCTGTTTCATCACATAACATTGCTACATTATAATCAGATCCATTAGGATTAGCTGGGTAGTTACTATAAGCATACTTACCTACTATATTATACTGATTTTCAGCAAGAGGCAAGTGGAATTTTCCTTCTCCGTGAGCAATCCATACACCTAAAGTTGTCCCTTCTAGAGAAGAAAGCATAACGGAATTATTGGGTTCAATAACTACTGAGGTAAAATTACATTCGTATTTTCCACTATCATTATGAAGCATTTTTGCAGAGGGAGCTATCAGCCCTAATTCTATAAAAAGCTGACAACCATTACAGATACCTACCGAAAGCGTATCTTCACGAGAGAAGAATTTTTCCAAAGCAGATTTTGCTTTTTCATTATATCTGAAAGCTCCAGCCCATCCTTTAGCACTACCTAGAACATCTGAGTTAGAAAATCCTCCTACAGTTCCTACAAAATGTACTCCTTCAAGAGTTTCCCGTCCTGAAATAAGATCAGTCATATGTACATCCTTCACTTGGAATCCAGCCAGATATAGAGCGTAAGCCATTTCTCGTTCAGAATTACTTCCTTTCTCACGAATAACAGCAGCTACAGGTCTATTAGCTCCTGAGGTAGGGTATTCTCCTGAAAAATGTGAGGGGAACTTAAACTGAAGGGGTTGTTCTTTATAATTTTGATATCTTTCAAGGGCTTTATCTCCTTTCGTTTGTTTTTTATCTAATAGATAAGAAGTTTTATACCAAATATCTCGATAAGTTTCAATAGAGAATGTATAATTTTCTGTATAATTCACTAGAGAAAGAGTAGGAGAGGAGGTTACAGTTCCTATTTTGTAGAAAGAAATACCATTTTCATTAAATAAATTTTCTAGTAATTCATCGTTTTTAGCTTGGATAACTAAAGAATTGTTTTCATTAAAGCATATTTTTACACTATCTACTTCTCCTAGAGCCGTGAAATCAATAGAGGCTCCTAATTTTTGTCCGGAAAAACACATTTCAAGCAAGGTAGTAATAAGTCCGCCACTACTTACATCGTGTCCTGCTACAATAAGTCCTTGCTTTATAGCTTTTTGTAGGGTATTGAAAGCTTTTTTGTAAGCAATAGGATCTGCAATATAGCTACATTGGGAACCTATGCTCTTTTGTGTTTGGGCAAAAGCAGTTCCTCCTAAACTAAGGTCTGTACCTGAGAGATTTAGGTAATAGATACTTCCTTTGCCTATTTTGAATACGGGTTCTACAACTTTTCGGATGTCACTACAAAGTCCAGAAGCAGAGATAATCACAGTTCCTGGAGCAATTACTTCTCTGTCAGGATACTTCTGCTTCATTGATAGAGAATCTTTTCCTGTAGGGATATTGATTCCCAAGGCAATAGCAAAATCAGAAGCTCCCTTGACCGCCTGATATAAGCGAGCATTTTCACCAGGGTTATTACACGCCCACATCCAGTTAGCAGAAAGGGATACACTTTTGAGCCCTTCTTCCAAAGGAGCAAAAACAATGTTGCTCAAGGCTTCAGCTATAGCATTTTGGCTTCCTTTTTCAGGGTCTATCAGGGCAGCTATAGGAGCATAACCTAAGGAGGTAGCAATTCCTTTTTCACCCTTAAAGTCTAGCGCCATTACCCCTACATTATTCAAAGGTAATTGAAGTTCTCCAGCGGTTTGCTGTTTAGCGACTCTTCCTCCTACGCATCTATCTACCTTATTGGTAAGCCAATCTTTACAGGCAACAGATTCTAGTTCGAGTACTTGCTTGAGGTAGGAAGGTATTTCTTCAGATTGATAACTGAAATCCTTGTAGTAGGTTGGTATAGTGGTATCTTTTAGGAGCATTTTAGGAGCATTTCCGAACATATCGGAAAGTTCCAAATCAATAGGTTTTTCACCTGTAGTATGATTTATAAAAGTAAATTGTTGATTATTAGTTACTTCTCCTACTTTGTAAAGAGGAGCTCGTTCACGTTCTGCAATTTTTTCAAGTATATCAATACTATTATGAGGAAGGATAAGCCCCATACGTTCTTGAGATTCATTACCGATTATTTCTTTAGCAGAAAGAGAGGGATCTCCTATAGGGAGCTTTTCCATTGCAATACACCCTCCAGTTTCCTCTACTAGTTCTGAGAGACAATTCAGATGTCCTCCAGCTCCGTGGTCGTGGATAGAAATAATAGGGTTTTCAGCGCTTTCTACGCAAGCTCGAATAGCATTTGTAACTCGTTTTTGCATTTCTGGGTTTGAACGTTGGATAGAATTGAGTTCAATAACAGAACCAAAGGCGCCCGTATCAGTAGAAGAAACAGCAGCCCCTCCCATTCCTATGCGATAGTTATCTCCTCCTAGAACAATAATAGGATCACCTTCCTTAGGAGTTTGTTTTTGTGCCATTCCTTTCTTCCCATAGCCAATACCTCCAGCGAGCATAATTACTTTATCATACCCTAACTCCTGTCCATTTTCCTGATGTTCAAAGGTGAATACTCCTCCGCAGATAAGGGGTTGTCCGAATTTGTTTCCGAAATCAGAAGCTCCATTTGATGCTTTAATAAGGATGTCTATAGGGGTCTGATAGAGCCAATTACGTTCAGGCATATTTTCTTCCCAAGGTCTGTCAGAATCTAATCGTGAATAGGAAGTCATATATACTGCAGTTCCAGCTAGCGGAATAGCTCCCCTTCCTCCAGCTAATCGGTCACGTATTTCTCCTCCAGAACCTGTGGCAGCACCATTAAAAGGTTCTACTGTAGTAGGAAAATTATGAGTTTCTGCTTTAAGTGAAAGAATAGCTTCAAACGGAGTTTCTTCGTAGAAATCAGGCTTATCAGCCGATTTAGGGGCGAATTGTGTAGCAGAAGTTCCAGCTAAGAAAGCCACATTATCTTTATAGGCTGAAACTACTCCATTAGGATGTGCTTGAGTTGTTTTCTTGATTAGTTGGAATAAGGAAAGTTCTTGTTGTTTACCATCTATAACAAAAGTCCCATTAAATATTTTATGTCGACAGTGTTCGGAATTCACTTGCGAGAATCCAAATACTTCTGAATCGGTAAGTTTTCTGCCTAATTTTTCAGAAAGTTTCTCTAAATACGTAATTTCTTCATCACTTAAAGAAAGTCCTTCTTCTCGATTGTATTGGGCAATATCTGATATTTCTAGAATAGGAGCAGGAGCAGATGCATTGCTGAAAATGTTCTGATGGAGACTATCATACCTTTGGTAAAGCATAGGGTCAAAAGAGGTGTCCTCTTTCATAGGAAAGAACTCTTCTAGCCGAATAATACCTTTGATACCCATATTTTGGGTGATTTCTGTTGCATTTGTACTCCAAGGAGAGATCATTTGAGCACGTACTCCTAAGAAAATACCTTCTACCTTTTGGGTACCTAAATAACTAGCATTTCCAAAAAGCCAAGAGAGCTTTTCTTGATCATTAGTCGACAAATCAGATGCTTGTACAGCATAAACTGTATTTTGAGAGTTTTTAAAAAAATGAATCATCAGGATGTATTTTTGAATGGCAAATGTAAGAAAAAAAAATGGAAAAACTTCTTTCTTTAATAAAAAAAGCAAACGCCCCAATTCAGGAGCGTTTGTTACATTTCAGAATAGGTTACTTTAGGTAAAGGTACATTGAGAAAAGCTCAATATACAAAATATTACCGTCGAATAATCCTCTTACAGAAACTCGTTAATATCACGAATAATAAAAACAAAATTATTTTTTGTATTCCCCTCTGAGCTTTTGAGCTGTTTTCACCATAGCTTCAAGGGCAAGCTTGGTTTCTTCCCAATGGCGAGTCTTAAGACCACAATCAGGGTTCACCCAAAGATTTCTGAAAGGAACTACAGCGATAGCTTTCTTCATTAAGTGATAAATTTCTTCCTCAGAAGGAACCCTAGGAGAGTGGATATCATATACTCCAGGACCTATTTCATTAGGATACTTGAAGTCAGCAAATACATCTAAGAGTTCCATTTGAGAACGAGAGCATTCAATGGTAATCACATCGGCATCCATATCGGCGATAGCTTCTATCATATCATTAAATTCAGAGTAGCACATATGCGTATGAATCTGAGTTTGGTCTTCTACACCAGAGGCAGAGATACGGAAAGCCTTAATAGCCCAGTCAAAATAGTTTTTCCATTCATTACGACGTAAAGGAAGTCCTTCGCGAATAGCTGGTTCATCTATTTGGATGACCTTAATACCTGCTTTTTCCAAATCTACTACCTCATCACGGATGGCTAGTGCAATTTGATAACAAGTTTCCCAACGAGGCTGGTCATCACGTACAAAAGACCACTGAAGGATAGTCACAGGACCTGTAAGCATCCCTTTTACAGGAAGTTTTGTAAGAGATTGTGCAAACTTAGACCAACGAACAGTCATAGGCTCAGGACGAGATACATCTCCAAAGATAATAGGAGGTTTCACACAACGAGAACCATAACTTTGTACCCAACCAAATTTAGAAAAAGTATATCCATTGAGGAGTTCTCCAAAGTATTCCACCATATCATTTCGCTCGAATTCTCCGTGAACAAGTACATCAATACCTGTTTGCTCTTGCCAACGGATAGATTCTTCGATTTCTTTTTCTAGTAATTTGTCATAATCAGCCTCTGTAAGGGTGCCCTTCTTGAAATTAGCTCTCCAAGAACGCACTTCCTGTGTTTGAGGGAAAGAACCAATGGTAGTAGTAGGGAATAAAGGAAGCTTAAGAGCTTCTTCTTGTACTTTTTGACGGGTAGCAAACTCGCTATTACGCTTACTATCATTATCTGTAATACCTTTTACACGTTCTTTAACCTTAGTATCGTGGATAAGAGGAGAGGTTTTACGATTTTCAGCAGCTTTTTTGTTCTCTTCAAAGGCAGCTTTTACTTCAGCACTAAGGTCGTGTCCTATAGCAATAGCTTTTAAGTGAGAGAGCTCTTTTACTTTTTGCTTAGCAAAGGCAAGCCATTGTTTAATTTCAGGAGTAAGAACTTTCTCATTATTTTCATTCTCTAGGTTACAAGGTGTATGTAATAGGGAAGAAGAGGTCGCAATAAGCAAACGCTCATTTCCGATAGCCTCTTGTGCTTTTTGAATAACAGAAAGCGAATGTTCATAATTATTCTTCCAGATATTACGTCCATCTACAACTCCTAGAGAAAGTTTTTTCTCTTTAGGAAGCGCTTTTAGTACATTGTCTAGCTGAGCTGTAGCGCGTACAAGATCAATGTGTAATATATCAAAAGGAAGTGATACAGCTAAGGAAGTATTATTATCCAAAGCACCAAAATAAGTGGTAAGGATAAATTCAGTATTAGGGAATTTTGCTCTAATTTCACCATATACTTTTTGGTAAGCCTCAGCTGCTTTTTCAGGTAAGTCAAGTACTAAGTAAGACTCATCTATTTGAATGGTTTTGGCACCAGCTGCTACAAGGCTTTCTATAATTTGAATGTATACAGGAAGAAGTCTTTCAGCAAGTTCTAAGCGATGGAAGCCAGCTTCTTTTTCTTTTCCTAGAAGCAAGTAGGTAATGATTCCTAGTAATACAGGTTTTGTCTCGAAGCCGTGTTTTTTAGCTAGAAGATATTCAGCTAAAGGCTTGTTAGTCTTAAGTGAAAAAGACTGATTTTTGGTAAATTCTGGAACAATATAGTGATAATTGGTGTCAAACCACTTAGTCATTTCCGAAGCGGTAACATCTATTCCATTTTTTTGGTAGCCTCGTGCGATAGCAAAATATTGTTCCAACTCGGTAAGCCCACTTACAGGAGCAAAACGCTCAGGAATGGCATTTACTGAGAAAGAAAAGTCCAATACTTGATCATAGAAAGAGAAGTCGTTAGAAGGAATAAGGTCAATACCAGCTTCCTTTTGCAAAGTCCAATTATGCACTCGGATTTTTTCTGCTACAGCAAATAATTCTTCTTGGGTGATTTCTCCAGCCCAAAAAGCTTCATTAGCTTTCTTTAGTTCGCGCTTTTCTCCTATGCGCGGATAGCCTAATACATTTGTTTTCATATTCGTTATTTATTAAATGAGTATTTTGTAAAAAACTATTTAATAGTTTCTTTTTACTTTCTGGGCGCAAAGATACAATATATT
>CAJPPS010000074.1 GCA_905372595.1 uncultured Capnocytophaga sp.
ATTTTAAACACACTCTAACGGATTCAAAAACAGAATTATTTTTTAAAAATATGCAAATATTCAAAACATCAGTAGCAAGAAAAGTGGCGATGGCATTATCGGCATTTTTCCTCATTATTTTCCTAGTGATTCACTTAGCGGTGAACTTTATGTCAGTGCTAAGTCCGAGTACGTTCAATATGCTCTCCCATTTTATGGGAACCAACCCCTTAATTCAGTTTGCTATGCAACCTGTTCTCTTAGTAGGGGTTATCTTCCACTTCGTAATGGGCTTTGTTCTAGAGCTTCAGAACAAAAGAGCTAGAGGGAACCAACCTTATTACAGTTACAATGGAGCTGCCAATGCCTCTTGGATGTCTCGTAATATGATTATTACAGGGGTAGTTGTTCTAGGATTTTTAGCCCTACACTTGTTTGACTTTTGGGCACCTGAGATGAACTACAAGTATATAGAGGCGCTCCCAGCCGACGAAACCCGCTACTATGGGGAGCTTGTAGAAAGATTCCACAACCCTATACGTGTAGGTATCTATGTACTTTGCTTTGTATTCTTATGCTTACACTTACTTCACGGCTTTCAATCTGCTTTCCAATCCGTAGGCTTAAAAGATGACAAACGCAAGAAACTCATCAGTTGCTTAGGTAATTGGTATTCTTACATCATCTGTGGAGGTTTTATCTTCGTAGCTCTTTTCCATTACATTAACTCTTTATTATAATACTTATGAGTACATTAGATTCTAAAATACCAGAAGGTCCTATAGCGGACAAATGGACAAAATATAAAGACCATATTAACCTTGTAAACCCTGCTAACAAGCGTAATATTGATATCATTGTGGTAGGAACAGGACTTGCAGGGGGCTCTGCCGCTGCTACTCTTGCTGAGCTTGGGTACAATGTAAAAGCATTTGCTTACCAAGATTCTCCTCGCCGTGCCCACTCTATTGCTGCTCAAGGGGGTATCAATGCCGCTAAAAACTATATGGGAGATGGAGACTCTACCTATCGCCTTTTCTATGATACTGTAAAAGGAGGTGATTATCGTGCCCGTGAGGCTAACGTATATCGCTTGGCAGAGGTTTCTGGAAACATCATTGACCAATGTGTAGCCCAAGGAGTACCTTTCGCACGTGATTACGGCGGATTACTTGATAACCGTTCTTTCGGGGGTGTACTTGTATCACGTACTTTCTATGCAAAAGGACAAACAGGACAACAGCTCCTCTTAGGTGCCTATGCAGCTATGAACCGACAAATCGCTCGTGGTAAGATAGATATGTACAACCGCCACGAGATGATGGATATAGTAATTGTAGATGGCAAGGCTCGTGGAATTATCGCTCGTAATATGGTTACTGGAGAGATAGAGCGCCACTCAGCTCACGCTGTAGTCATCGCCTCAGGGGGGTATGGTAACGTATACTTCCTCTCTACCAATGCAATGGGCTGTAATGCTACCGCTGCTTGGAAAGTACATAAAAAAGGTGCTTACTTTGCTAATCCTTGTTTTACCCAAATCCACCCTACCTGTATTCCTCGTTCTGGAGACTATCAGTCTAAATTGACCTTGATGTCTGAATCTTTACGTAATGATGGACGTATCTGGGTTCCTAAGAAATTAGAAGATGCAGTAGCTATCCGTGAAAAACGTAAAAAACCAACTGAAATACCCGAGGAAGACCGCGATTACTACTTGGAACGTCGTTACCCTGCTTTTGGTAACTTGGTGCCTCGTGACGTGGCTTCTCGTGCAGCTAAAGAACGTTGCGACGCTGGTTTCGGAGTAAATGAAACTGGTGAGGCTGTTTACTTGGATTTTGCCTCCGCTATTGAGCGTTATGGTAAGGAACAATGTAAGATCCACGGGGTAGAACCTACCAAGGAAGAAGTAACCAAACGAGGGGAGCAAATTGTTGCTGCTAAGTATGGTAACCTCTTCCAAATGTATGAAAAGATTGTAGCAGAAAACCCCTACAAAACCCCAATGATGATTTATCCTGCTACCCACTATACAATGGGGGGTATTTGGGTAGATTATAACCTGATGACTACTATCCCAGGCTGTTACGCTATCGGGGAAGCCAACTTCTCTGATCACGGAGCTAACCGACTAGGAGCTTCTGCACTTATGCAAGGGCTTGCCGACGGATATTTCGTATTACCTTATACCATAGGAGATTACCTTTCTGCAGATATTCGTACCGGTAAAATTCCTACCAATACACTTGAATTTGATGAAGCAGAGCGCATTGTAAAAGAACGTTTGGCACACTTTATCAATAACAAAGGTACCCACTCTGTGGATTACTTCCATAAGAAACTGGGTAAGGTAATGTGGGACAAAGTAGGTATGGCACGTAATGCAGAAGGACTTAAGCAAGCCATCCAAGAAATCCGTGAAATCCGTGAAGAATTTTGGCGTGATGTAAAAGTCCCTGGAGAGCTCACTGGAATGAATGTAGAGCTTGAAAAAGCCAACCGTGTAGCGGACTTCCTAGAGCTCGGGGAGCTATTTGCCAAAGATGCTCTTGAACGTAACGAATCCTGTGGAGGACACTTCCGTGAAGAGTATCAAACTCCTGAGGGAGAAGCACTTCGTGACGATGTGAATTATGCTTATGTTGCCGCTTGGCAATACACAGGGGATCCTACAGAAATTGTAAATACCTACAATCCTAGTGAGGAAATCTTGCACAAAGAACCTTTAGTATTCAAAGATATAGAACTCAAACAACGTAGTTATAAATAGTAGTGATATGGCAACAATGAATCTTACCCTTAAAATATGGCGACAAAAAGACGCCAAATCAAAAGGTCAAATGGTTGAATATAAAGTTAGTAACATTTCTGACCATATGTCCTTCTTGGAAATGCTAGATATTCTTAATGAACAACTTATAGAAAGAGGAGAAGAGCCTGTGGCTTTTGACCACGACTGTCGTGAAGGAATCTGTGGAATGTGTTCTTTGTTCATCAATGGAGAAGCTCACGGTCCTGACCGCGGTATCACTACCTGCCAGCTCCATATGCGTATGTTCAAGGATGGAGATACCATCACTATTGAGCCTTGGCGTGCTACAGCTTTCCCTGTAATCAAAGACCTTATGGTGGATAGAAGCGCTTTCGAGCGTATCCAGCAAGCAGGAGGTTACATCTCTGTAAATACTTCAGGAAATACTCAGGATGCCAATGCTATTCCTATTCCTAAGTATGATGCTGACCGCTCAATGGATGCGGCAGCTTGCATAGGTTGTGGTGCTTGTGTAGCTACTTGTAAAAACTCCTCTGCAATGCTCTTTGTTTCGGCTAAGGTATCCCAGTTCGCTCTTCTCCCTCAAGGACGTGTAGAAGCGACTGAACGTGTTCTGAATATGGTAAATCAAATGGAACTTGAAGGATTCGGAAACTGTACCAATACAGGGGCTTGTGAAGTAGAATGTCCTAAAGGAATTTCTCTTGAGAATATCGCACGCCTTAACCGTGAATACCTTAAGGCTGTAGTTAAGTAAAGGATTATTATTTTTCATAAAGAAGAGCTATCCACTTCATTGGGATAGCTTTTCTTGTATCCATACTTTAGAAAATTTTCCTCATTTTTTCTATTTTTTTACTATCTTTGCCCTCTCAATAAGTTTATTCTGATAATCCTCTCTAAAATATTTTTTATGAAAAAAATAGCCTTTCTTATACTTTGCTTACCTATTTTATTTGCTTGCAAACGAGATAGATTCTACACCCCTGAAACGATTCCTTCCGATTCGGATTCTGATTCCTTTCCTGTCATCTCGGGGATTACTGTGAGGGTAGAAGACCCTGAAGAAGAGGTCGATACCACCTCTATTGCTTTTGACCCTATTCCCAAAAGCAGTATTCACGACTCTATCAACTTATACTTAGCTGGAATGAATATTACCCAAAAAGCTATCTATGTGTCTCTTTCTGACGTTTATCAAAATGATTCCTTAGATGTCCCTCCTGAATATATAAAAAACCAGAAGAAAATGAATAAAAATTTTCTTCTTCACTTCCCTCTTACTGGAAAATATAGAAAAAACATCTTCACAAGGATGAAATTCTCAGAGAACGACACTCTTTTCCTATATAATTACATAGATAATGTACTCAAGAAATATCCTTTATCCTCTCTAAAGGCTGTTGCAAGCCTGAATGCCTATGCTTCTGAAGAGGATATCGACCCTTGGAATTATGAAATAGGCTTTGAACTCTTTCATTCCTCCGATTCTCTTAAGCAAGAACAAGTACAGCCTTATTGGAGTAGCTTTGTGTTTATCGGACAAGAAAGCCCTTTTGATAATAAGGGAATGACTCCAATGGCATGGCATAAGGTAAAAGCCAAAGAATTTCCCGTTCCCTACCAAATAGAAAATCCTCTCTATTCCTTAGGAGACACCTATAAATACGAAAGTAAAGAAGTGATTTGTTATATACAAGATTTCTATTTTGATTATGATAAAGGAAATTATGGAAGTACTAAGCGATATTTTGTTGCTCTAGATCCCTCTACCAAAAGAATCCTTAAGAGAGATTTCCTAGAAGAAAGTGAAGGACTTTTCTTTGTGCCTCCTATTACTGATACAGAGGGAGAAGGACTAATGCTTATTGGTAGGATTCTCAAAGGAAAACCTTTGGCTATCTATGGAATGACTAGTGCTTCCTTTGGTTGTGATCCACTGATTTTTCTTTCCGATGAACAGGGAGATATTTATATACAATGTGATAACAGACACTAATATATGACCTTTTGATAAGCTATGAAGAGACGAGTAGTGATTACCGGAATGGGAATTTATTCCTGCATAGGTACTTCCTTAGAAGAAGTAGCAAATTCTCTATATAAAGGAAAGTCTGGAATTATTTATGACCCTGAACGCAAGGCGTATGGGTATCGTTCTGCTCTTACAGGGAAAGTCCCTAGCCCTGAGCTCAAAGGCTTATTAAGCCGACGAGAACGTATCTCTATGGGAGAAGAAAGCGAATTCGCTTATATGGCGACCCTTGAAGCCCTGAGAACCGCAGGGATAGATATGGATTTCCTTAAGAATAATGAAGTAGGAATCCTTTATGGGAATGATAGTGTTGCCGAATCGGTTATTATTACCAATGACAGGATTCGAGAGAAGAAAGACACCACCTTGGTAGGATCAGGAGCCGTTTTCAAAACGATGAATTCTACCGTTACGATGAACCTTTCCACCTTATTTGCTTTAAGAGGCGTTAATATGAGCATTAGTGCAGCCTGCGCTAGTGGCTCTCACGCAGTAGGGTTAGGGTATTTGTTTTTACAGAGTGGTATGCAGGAGATTATTCTTTGTGGAGGAGCACAGGAAACTAATAAATATAGTATGGGAAGCTTTGATGGGTTGGGAGTCTTCTCTATGCGGGAGGAAACTCCTGAAAAAGCCTCTCGCCCTTTTGATGCTGGCAGAGATGGCTTAGTCCCTAGTGGTGGAGCTGCTACCCTTGTGCTAGAAACCTATGAAAGCGCCTTACGAAGAGGGGCTACCATTCTAGGAGAAGTGATAGGCTATGGCTTTTCGTCCAATGGAGGCCATATCTCCACTCCCAATGTAGAGGGACCTGCTCGAGCAATGGCACGTGCACTAGAGAATGCTTCTCTTGAGGCTTCTGCTATCGACTATATCAATGCGCACGCCACCTCAACTCCCATAGGAGACACCAATGAAGCAAAGGCTATCTACCAGATTTTCGGAGGGAAAACTCCTGTAAGCTCTACGAAATCAATGACAGGGCACGAATGCTGGATGGCTGGAGCTAGCGAAATTATCTATTCCCTACTGATGATGCAACATCAGTTCATCGCTCCCAATATCAATATCGAACAGCTAGATCCTGATGCTCAAAAGCTACATATTATTACAGAAACACAAGAACAACCCCTGAAGACCTTCCTTTCCAATTCTTTTGGCTTCGGAGGTACCAACTCTGCACTTATTATAAAGAGATTTGGGTGAAATCTTGATAAAAATTAATTAAAAAGTATTTCCTTTATTGTAATTTATTTTGTATCTTTGTCACATCTTAATCTTAGCTAAAATAGCTAATTAATACATCAACTTATTATGAAAGAAAAAATAGAAAAAATGAGAAACGGCAAAGGCTTTATTGCTGCCCTTGACCAAAGTGGAGGAAGTACTCCTAAAGCTCTAAAACTTTATGGGATAGAGGAAAATCGTTACTCAAACGAAGCTGAAATGTTCGATCTCATTCACCAGATGCGTACCCGAATTATCAAATCACCTGCTTTCAATGATAGCAAAATCCTTGGAGCCATCCTCTTTGAACAAACAATGGATCGCAAAATTGATGGCAAATATACAGCTGAGTACCTATGGGAAGAAAAACGTATTTTACCTTTCCTAAAAGTAGATAAAGGCTTAGTAGATTTGGATGCTGATGGAGTACAACTAATGAAGCCTATTACTAACCTTGCTGACTTACTTAAAAGAGCTAACGAACACCACGTATTTGGTACTAAGATGCGTTCTGTTATTAAAAAAGCATCCAAAGAAGGTATCGCAAGAGTAGTAGCACAACAGTTCGAAGTCGCCAATGAAATCATTGCTGCTGGGCTTATCCCTATCATTGAACCTGAAGTGGATATCAATATTCCTGACAAAGCCGCTGCAGAAGAAATCCTACAAGAAGAAATCCTAAAACATCTTGATAAGCTTCCTGCTACTTCTGATGTAATGCTTAAGCTTACCCTTCCTACTGTAGAGAATTTCTATACTCCACTTACTAAGCACCCAAGAGTGGTTCGTGTTGTAGCCCTTTCTGGAGGTTATTCCAGAGAAAAAGCTAATGAAATTCTTGGAAAAAATCAAGGAATTATCGCCAGCTTCTCCCGTGCCCTCTCCGAAGGACTCTATGACCAACAATCTGATGCTGAATTCAACAAAACTCTAGCAGATTCTATAGAAGGAATCTATGAAGCTTCTATAAAATAATCAGGAAAAAGGAAAGTCCTTTCTCCTAAACATCTTAAAAATAAAAAATCCTCACTTAAGTGAGGATTTTTTTACTTAAAACTAACTAAATCTAATGAGAGGTTAAAACAACTGATATAAATACTAAAAAGAATGCTTTCTCATTAGACCTTGGAATG
>CAJPPS010000075.1 GCA_905372595.1 uncultured Capnocytophaga sp.
AAAGAATCCCTTTCTTAAAGTTATTAACCATATTAGGAGTTCTTTTTAATAACCAAATGCTTATATGAAGCTTTTTTTGATTTTATGACTCCATAACAAGAAAATATAGTACTTTTAACGCTGTTATTTCTTGACTTTCTCTCCGAAATATCGTACCTTTGCACTCGAAAGATACTCCTACAAAAAAGAAAAAGGAGTATTCTTACTCCTTCTTCTCTTAACTTAATTATTATATAAGGTTTTCGTACCTTTTTTCCTATTTATAACAGAATTACACCATTAAAATTCTGGTTTTATCCCAAAACGAATCCCAAAATAAGGATTGCTCACGCCATTAAGATCGGTAAAGGAGCTTCTCCAGAGAAAATCTACTCGGATAGGTCGAAAATTACCTATTCCTATATTCTCTATCCCGAAACCATATTCCCAATAGAGCTTCTCAGGGGCGTTATATTGTATATTAGAGGCACTAATCAGCCTATTTTCTTCACGAAGGGTTCCATAAGCTATTCTTGCAAGGATAAGGCTACGCCATTTGGTTTTCTTAAGTAAGGGAATTCGGTTCATCACAAAACCATTGAAGTGATGTTCTGCATACACATTCAGGTAGGCATCAGTAACAAAATCATAGTAGTCCAAGAGCTGAAAGGTACGATTCAACTTATGCCCTGAAGAAGCATAGGTCTGGTTAGCAGGCGTAGGGGTGAGTAAGGGCAAAGGTACTGTCCCATATACCTTTCCTGCTTCTACAACAGTATGAAGGATACCTATACTCCACATAGGCTGTGGGTAATGTATCATCCCTTCCAGGCGCGAATAGTCAAACAGACTATTGCGAATACCTGAGAATCCCTTGGTATACTTCAGGCTAAAGGTTGGAAAAATATTCTTCCCATAGAATTGCTCCACCCCATAGCCATACACATTTCGTGTAGGAGTGTATGTAAGTGTAAGGGAAGCATTTGCATCCGAATATTTATGGAGAACTCCATTTTCACTGCGGTAACCTATGGAGAAGTGTTCTGGGTCTGCAGCTTTCATCTGCTGATACATTCCTGATAAGGTAATATGAAGGTTACTCTTAAGTAAGCCTATATCTGCCACCCCTTGAATACGTTTGTTCTGAGTGAGGTAATAGTTTTCTCCTCGAGCAAAAAGAAAGTTAGAGGCATTCTTCAGGTTTAGCTCTGCGTCATTGCGTTGGAGGATATTCCCTAGCTGTAGATAATCATTCTGATAAAGCCCTCCTATGGTAATTCTTGGCTTATAAAAGGCTAAATATTTAGCACTGACTCCATACTTAAACTTCTGATCCAGCGTACCGTAAGCTCCATAAAGGTAGGTACGGAAGCGGTCGTCATTGCTCACAAAGCTCCTCAGCCCAAAGCGAAACCGATTGCGCTCTACATCATTATTGGTAAAGGATTCCCACAAGGAACCAAACTGCATATACCTTCCTATAGGAATATAACCTGAGGTAATGATATTCAAGGCATCGGAAATCCCTTTAATACGCTTATTATCACCTACTTTCCTGATTAAGGTCTGGGTTTTGCTCATCTGAGAATCTCCTTCCCCTAGTTGCGCCCAATATTCCTGAGATTGCTTGAACTGATTCGCCTTATATTTCTCTACCGAAGCCAGATAAAAGCTTTGTTCTTTAGGACTATCCAGCAAATAATCCGAATAGACAATATTTTTCCTTACATACATCCCTTTTTCCTCATCGGATTTGGTCAATATTGTAAAATCACCTTCATAATAGTCTCTTTTTGGAAGAATTAGGCTATCATTCACCCATTGATAGTGCTTTTCTATAGAAAGATTCCTTACAAAGTTCAAGGAAGCTTCCTTGATAGTATACATTTGTATAGATTCTATAGCATAGGTCTTGCTATCTACCGTAAAGTTGCCCTTGAAGAGCAAGTCCTGATCCTGCTTTGGAAAGAAATAGATTGAATAGAACTTACGATCATTCCTTTCAATGGTATCATTGAGCACATAAGCATATACCCCATAACCATATTCTGAAATAGGACTTACAAAGGACTTATCTAACAGATAGAAAGAGTTATCATATACATTAAATTCTCTAAAATTACGAGTAAAACGCTCCAGTCCAAAACCCGTCTGAATAACACCTTGGGTACGTTCTCCCTCTATGTCCGTTCTGTATAAGGAATGTTCGTTATCCCCATACACCTGAGAAACTTCTTCCTTAAGGTACATTGGCATAGAGAAGTATTGTTTATATTTCTTCTCAGAAAGAAGGTTACGAACTTCCTGATATTCAGACTGCAAAGCTTTTTTAAGAAATAGAGAGTCCAAATTATTCAGCCCTAGTTCTACAGTCTCATAGCGCCTGTACTGATAAGCCTTGGCTGTAGAAAGGGCATTCTTGTACTTATTTGCCCATATTTTTTGCAATATAGGATAAGCTGGATTCTCCTTTTTTGATAGGTTTTTGGTAGGTTTTTGTACGACAACTACTTCCTCCAGCTCCTCTCCCATAACAAGTACTACTTGCAGATGATTATCATTGCTTTTGAGCTTTATCTCCTTGGTAGTATAACCCACTGAAGAAACTTCTATTGCATTATAGTTCTTCTGAGAATAAAGGGTAAATTCCCCTTTTTGGTTAGAGTAGGTACCTACCATACTTTTCTTAAAGATAATATTAGCAAAAGGAATGGGTTCTCCTTGCTCATCTATTACCTTTCCAACAACCCGAGTTTGGGCTTCTACCAAGACTGTATTGGCTAAAAATAGAAGCAGGGCAAGGCATAGGTATTGTATTTTTATCTTAAATCTATCCATAAATTTCCCATTAAAAATATATAAATTTCACTTTATTTATTACAATTGACGGGGCAAAGATAGAAAAAATAAATAATATTTCTCTTCTTATAGAGATAATACTTCCAAACTTTTTTGCAGAGGGGTGTAAGTAAAAGGAATTAGTTGCTGTACTCGAGTACCATCATAGGAGGTCTGATGCTGGAGTGTTCTTAAGAGACTCTTAGAAAGAAGTCGTTTTCTCCCAAATAGAGAAAGACATTTATCTATTAAGTAGAGGGTATATAATGCCGAGGAACTCAACTTTTTTTTCTCTGGAAGTGAAGGGTGTGATTCCCGTAGTTGAGCAAAAAATGCCTCATAAGAGAGGTTATCAGTATTAAGAATACACTTTTCATTAAGGATAGGTGCCTTCATCAGTAAGTGCATTGCTCTAGCTACATCCATAGCCCCCACAAATCCTGTTCCTCCTGAGGTTACATACTTATACTTACAAAGTTGTGACACAGGAATAGCTCTATGTTGCTCCACTCCTATTCCTACAATCACAGAAGGATACACCACTACCGCAGGTAATCCCTCTTGTACGCCTCGCCAAACTTCCATCTCTGCTTGGTACTTACTCAGAGCATAGCTCTCTGCCACAGAAGGAGGCTCTTGGAGTGAGTTTTCTGTAGTTAGCTCCCCTTCTTTAGAGGCAAAAGTAGCAATACTACTAACATAACATAGCTTCTGTACCCCATAATGAAGCGCCATATTCACCACATTGGCTGTGCCTTCTACATTGGTTTTGAGCAACTCCGAAAGATCTCTTTCGCTGAAGGATACCTTAGCTGCACAATGATAAATATGCTGAACTCCTTCCATTGCATCAGCTAAGGCAGGAATATCCAGTATATCAGCCTTAACCCATTGTAACTGATGGATTAAAGAAGCTTGAGTAGGATTATATTGTTGGAAAATACGTTCTATAAGAGAAGTATCCTTATTCTTTCTGTAAAGGACTTTTATAGGGGTCGTTTCGTTACAAAGGAGCTCATAGATGAGATGAGCTCCCAAGAGCCCCGTTCCTCCTGTTACAAGTATCATAGAAGTACATATTTGGTAAAGATTTCCTTTTCAGAAACCCCTTCAAAAATCTCAAAAAGGAGCTTCTGCAAATCCACTATCTGAACAGTAGTGAATACACAGAGGTACTTACCTCCACAGAAAGTAAGTATTTCAATACCAGGTTGAGAATAATCAAAATGAGAGGACAAGTCAATAGCTTGTACCTTACCTCGAAACTCCAATAGTTCGCAAAAGCGGAGCTCTAGAGTCTGCTCAGGCATCTCTACATAAAACCTACGATCAGGAGGTTTTTGATAGATTTTATAATATTTTGATATTCCTATAGTTTTCACAAGGGCAAAAATAAACTATTTATCTCAAATAGAAGCCTTTAATGAATATAAGTTATCAACAATTTTATAACTAATTGATTTACAAATCGTAATGATTCATTAATAAGCGTTCAAAGTACTTACTAGGAAGTATTTTCTTTAGAAAAATAGAGAAGGTTTCCAAGAATTTTCCTTTCGAATAATGCACTTTAGGAGATTTTTTCCTTATAACTTGATATATTTTCTGAGCTAATATAGCAGGATCAGCTCCCTCATCTACCTGCTGATTCATTGAGCTAAGAGACGCTGTATATTGTGGATAAGGAGAATTCTCCTGAGCTGGAGTATGAAAGCGTCGTGAAGCAATATCCGTAGCTACATCTCCTGGCGCCAAAGTACATACCTTGATACCGAATTGTTGTGTTTCCATCCGCAGAGTCTCTGTAATGAGGGACAAAGCTCCTTTACTTGCAGAATAACCTCCTCGAAAAGGCAATCCCATATAAGCAGCTACAGATGTGATGTTAAGAATGAACCCCTTACGTTGTTGCCTCATTATAGGAAGAACTGCCTGAATGACACGAACAGCTCCAAAAAAATTTGTCTGAAAGGCATTTTCCAAGGCTTCTATAGGAGTCTCCTCTAGTGCTCCTGTGATACCAACTCCAGCATTATTTATAAGAATATCTATACGTTGTTCTTTCTCCATTACTTTTTTTATAGCCTCTTTCACAGAAGATTCCTGCCTGACATCCATTGGAATAAGGTTATATTCTTCAGGACTTTCTTCTGGATTTCTTGCTGTCCCATACACACAATAGCCCTTTTCTGCTAGGAGTATGGCTGTAGCCTTGCCTATACCTGAGGAAGCTCCTGTAATAAATACTACTTCTTTCATTAACATCTATAATTAAGCAAGGTCAAAGGTAGTGTTAAAAATAGAAATACACAAATTTTTTCGCCATTTTCTCTACTTAACATCGAAAAAAATCGTAATTTTGAGGGCTGAAAAAAACAAGATTAAATAGCAACCATTATGACTGAATTTTTATCTGAACGCGTTAATACAATGGCTCTTTCTGCAACCCTTGCTATGGCTGCGAAAGCTAGAGAACTCAGAGCTCAAGGAAAAGATATCATTAGCCTTAGTTTGGGAGAACCTGATTTTGCAGTTCCTGATTTCGTAAAAGAAGCCGCAAAGGAAGCCATTGATCAGAATTATAATAAATACTCCCCTGTAGATGGTTATCTAGAACTGAAAGAAGTCATCTGTGAGAAATTCAAAAAAGACAATAACCTAACTTATGCTCCTTCTCAAATCATTGTCTCTACAGGTGCAAAGCAATGTCTTTCCAATGTTGCCTTAGCAATGCTCAACCCTGGAGATGAGGTAATTCTCCCCACTCCATACTGGGTAAGTTATTCAGATATCACCAAGATAGCAGGGGGAGTCCCTGTGGATATCCCAACTTCCCTTGAAACTCACTTTAAGATAACTCCTCAGCAACTAGAAGAAGCTATAACTCCTCGTACC
Organism: uncultured Capnocytophaga sp.; assembly: GCA_905372595.1. Taxonomy (GTDB): domain Bacteria; phylum Bacteroidota; class Bacteroidia; order Flavobacteriales; family Flavobacteriaceae; genus Capnocytophaga. The sequence continues at coordinate 5,713 of CAJPPS010000075.1, forward strand.
AAAATGATGTGGTTAAGCTCACCAGGAAATCCTAGTGGCGTTATCTATACACGAGAAGAATTGGAAGCTCTTGCTCAGGTATTAAGAAAGTATCCAAATATTTTTATTCTTTCAGATGAAATCTACGAACATATTAATTATATGGGACAACACGTAAGTTTCGCCCAAATAGAAGGAATGTATGAGCGCACTATTACTGTGAATGGGCTTTCTAAGGCTTTTGCTATGCCCGGTTGGCGTATGGGGTATATGGGAGCTCCTGAGTGGATTGTAAAAGCTTGTGCCAAAATACAAGGGCAAATTACCAGTGGTGCCAATACCATCGCCCAACGAGCTAGTATCACCGCTCTAAAAGCCCCCTTGAGCAAGATTCAATATATGATTGACGAATATCGTAAGCGTAGAGATATTGTCTATCAGCTCCTAAATGAAATAAAAGGACTTAAAACCAACCTACCTGATGGAGCATTTTATTTTTTCCCTGATGTGTCTTATTATTTCGGGAAAACACTAAGAGGTAAGCAGATTCAGAACGCCTCTGACCTTTCCATTTACCTTTTGGAAGAAGCCAATGTAGCTACTGTAACAGGAGATGCTTTTGGGAACAGTAAGTGCTTACGCCTTTCCTATGCGACCAGTGAAAAAGACCTTAGAGAAGCCTTAAGACGTATAAAAGAAGCCCTAGAAAATTAAAAATTATGATATCTGCAGAACAAATTTGTCCATCTGATGCTTGGAAGCTCACCCAAGAAGGTGTTTTATTGGTAGATGTGAGAGAAACCGATGAAGTTTCTCAAGAACGCTATGAAGTATCTCGTTATATGCACCTACCCCTCTCTGAACTCCCACAACGCTTTAGAGAGATTCCTAATGATAAAAAGGTGATCATTGCTTGTAGGTCTGGAATCCGTAGCCAGAAAGCTATTGATTTTCTTCTAAGTCAAGGTTATGAAAAACTTTGCAACCTAGAAGGAGGAATCCTCGCTTGGAAAGAACAAGAATTTCCTATTATATAGCAAGATAGGCTACCCAAGAGGTAGCCTATCATTCTATTTACGCTTAAGTATCACATATGTATTTCCTAAATAGTTAGAAATACGAAGATGTGCCCCTTGATCCTCTAAGGCATAGTAATAGGAAGTATTTGCTCCAAATTTTTTTATCATATTTCTGCCATCTTCCTTATATGTTACGTAATCATACTCCTCAAGACTAGATTTACATTCCTGATTTTCTTTCCAATAGTCATAATAAGTAAAATGATTGTTTGTAATAATAACTTTCGTCTGTCTATTACAATTATCTATGGGAGTATCTACTCCTGCTCTTACTATTTTTATAGGAATCCATTCATCTACAATAGAATCTCCTTTCCTATCTCCTTCATCT
>CAJPPS010000076.1 GCA_905372595.1 uncultured Capnocytophaga sp.
AAAATTTTATTATCTGCTTTCATTTGGGAAACCTTTCCCTGATCATTAACTTTAATTATATTCTTCTGGAAAACAATCTGATAACGATAAGGAGCTGTATATTGCCAATTCAGCTGATCTGGCTTAGCATAAGCTATTTTACCTACAGTTTCTATATCTTTGGACATAAATTCCAGATGTTTTCTCTGCTTGAAATCAGCTTGCATTGTTTTGATAGCCTGATTTCTTTCTATTGCCTTAGCTTTGAAGTCTGAAGACTGTGCTTGCGTAAGAGAAACTTCCTGTCCCCAAGAAGAAAACATTAGTAAAGTGGTACAAATAATATATATATATTTCATCTAATAATCATTTAAAAACTTCTAGAAAAGTCATTCCTAACCTTATGATAGAGCTGTTCTTATAAATTTATCTAACTGCTGGTATTCTATCAGGAATGCATCGTGACCGTGAATGGAAGAAATTTCATCATAAGTTGTTTTTTTACCCATTTGTTGTAGTAATTTGAAGGTCAATCTGTTTTCCTGAGGAACAAAGTACAAGTCAGTATCTGTTCCTATAATATGAATTTCAGTAGTTACAGGATCTATCACCTGCTCAAAGTCTCCTCTATCTTTGCCTATATCAATTGTTTTAACTAGCTGATTCATTAGCTTATAAGCTGGAAGAGTAAAGCGATTCTGAAGCTTTTCTCCGTGGTGTAAGAGCCAGGTTTCGGTATTGAATAGATTCCTTTCGGTATTAATACTTCTCTCAAATTTTTCTTTCAAAGAAGCTGGAGTACGATAACAAAGCATTGCGTGCATTCGCGCATCGTGAAGAGGATTACAGCCCTCTAGTAAGCGTTCCTGAATCAGGCAATTGGCTATAACCCAGTCAGTCGTTTTCCAATCAGTAGCTACAGCAAAAAAATGAGTTACATAGGTAGGTGCTAGAGCAATCATTTCCCAAGCTATCCCCCCTCCTAAGGAACTTCCTGATAATATGTGAATATGACTTACTTGTAACTTCTCTAAACCTAATAGGAAGACACGTGCCACATCACGAGCAGTCCATTCTTTATAATCAAGTATCAGTTCTTCTTCACCTCCTTGATAACCATTCCCGGGTATATTAAAGCAAATAACCGTGTAAGTCAGAGTATCAAAAGCCTTCCCCTCTCCTACTGTCTGATTCCACCAACCTTCCTTACCTATTACTTGAGAATTCCCTGTAAGAGCGTGATTAACTACAATTACAGGAGCCTCTCCCAAGGGAAGCCCAAATGTTTGATAGGTTAACCGAAGAATAGGATATTCTTTACCTGATAAAGTAGTAAAATTCTTGATTTCTATATGCTTGAGCAACTCCATAAATTACACACTTCTTATTTTGTTTTTTCCTGCAAAAGTAGGTTTTTATAAGGAAATAGGCAAATTTTTATTAGGCAAATTTCTTTGTTTTCTCTATCCTCAAGAAAGTATAAAAAAATCTCTTTAATCTACAGATGTAAAAGAGCAAAAACTATGCCACAAATATTAACAATCTTATATCATATGAATTAAAAATATTTTTTTACCTTTGCCCCTTGAACACTCATCTAAATGAATTTATAATGAAAAAAACTTACTTTTTTACCCTTTTATATATCTGTTCTTTTTCAGCAAATTCTCAGGTAAAAAACACAGTATCAGACACTCTACATAAGCCCTCAACTAACAGAATTACCAATGATAGTCTTTCCTCAGGAAACCTTCGTGAAGGGCTTTTTCACTTACAGGACAATAACAAGGCTCTAAAGTATGATAAGAAATGGTTAGAAGAACTCTCTAACAACTCCCTCTTCCCTCTTATGCAGAATGATATTCAGAGTACTCCCTCTGAAAACGTTGTCTATAATGAGCTCTCCACAGAAGTTCTTAAAGAACGTTTAGCAAAACTTGACCAAAAAACTCCTTTTCATATAGAATACAACCCTATTCTAGAGAATGTCATCAAAAATTTTCTAAAAAACAGACGTAGCTCTCTACAGAGATTGATGAATATCAGCCAGTATTATTTCCCAATGTTCGAAAAAGAACTTGTGAAACATCAAATCCCAAAAGAAATCAAATACCTAGCTATTGTTGAAAGTGCTCTAAACCCTAAAGCTACTTCTCCTATGGGAGCTAAAGGACTTTGGCAATTTATGTACTATACAGGAAAAATGTATGGACTTGAAGTGAGTAATTATGTAGATGATCGTTCTCATCCTGAGCTAGCTACTCAGGCAGCTGCTCAGTACCTCAAGAAGCTCTATAGTGTATTCAACGACTGGGACTTAGTTCTTGCTGCCTATAACTCTGGACCTGGAAATGTAACTAAAGCAATGCGTAGGTCAGGAGGAAAAACCAATTACTGGAATCTGCGCCCTTATCTTCCTAATGAAACAGCTGGATATGTCCCTGCTTTCTTGGCTACTATGTATATCTTTGAATATGCTAAAGAACACGGTTTTCAAACTCAAAAACCTGAAAAAGTATTCTTTGAAACAGATACAGTACAAGTAAAAAGACATATTTCTTTCAAGGATATTAGCCAAGTGGTAGGAATGACTGAAGAAGAAATTGGTTTCTTTAATCCTGCTTATACTCTGAACATTGTCCCTTATATAGAAGGTAAAAATTATGGAGTACGACTTCCTGTGGAGGCAATTGGCAAATTTGTTAATAATGAGGATGCCATCTATGCTTACCTTGACCAAGAAGCTTCAAAACGCGAAAGACCTCTTCCTGAAGTACTTTCCTCTGTACAAGCCTCTAGTAACAAACGTACTACTCACAAAGTAAAAAAAGGAGAAACTCTGGGAAGAATTGCTAGTAGATATGGTGTTACTGTTACCCAATTGAAAAAATGGAATAATCTTAGGAGTACAAATCTTAAGGCTGGACAACGTATTGTTATTCATAAATAATTCTTGACTTTTAAAGAAAAATCACTACCTTTGCTTCTTTGAATTTTCCTATATAATCACAAGCAGATGGTAGGAGCTTTCTAAAAAATATTCATATAAATAAGTGAAAATGCTTACTAAAAATACGGAGAAGCTACAAAATATTCATTATTATGATAGTCTTCTTGAACTTACAGGAAACACACCTTTGGTTTCTTTAGAAAAAATAGCCTCTCAAATGGAGGGGCATTTTTTTGCTAAGTTAGAAGCTTTTAATCCTGGTCATTCTGCAAAGGATCGTACTGCGCTTTACATCATTACAGAAGCAGAAAAAAAGGGGCTTCTAAAACCTGGAGGAGTAATTATTGAGACTACCTCAGGGAACACTGGATTTAGCTTGGCTATGATTGCTGCCATTCGTGGCTATCGTTGCATCCTTGCTGTTACTGATAAATCCTCTCAAGATAAGATTGATATGCTCCGCGCCTTAGGAGCTGAAGTACACGTTTGCCCTGCAAAAGTAGCTCCTGAAGATCCTCGTTCTTATTATGAAGTAGCCAAACGCTTGCATAAAGAAACTCCCAATTCTATTTATATCAACCAGTATTTCAATCCTTTAAATATCGAAGCTCATTACCAGAGTACAGGAAGAGAAATCTGGAAACAGACTTCAGGAGAGGTTACACACGTAGTGGCTTGTAGTGGTACAGGAGGAACTATCTCCGGAATTGCTAGATTTCTAAAAGAAAAGAATCCTAATATCAAAATACTAGGAGTAGATGCAGAAGGCTCTCTAATTAAGAAATATTTTGATACAGGCGAACTTGATAAAAATGAACTTCACCCTTATTATATAGAAGGATTAGGCAAAAACCTTGTTCCTGGAGCTTTGGATACACAAGTAATTGATGAGTTTATCAAGGTAAATGACGTAGAAAGCGCCCTTATGGCTCGGCATATTACTCAGAAAACAGGTATTTTCTGTGGATATACCTCAGGAGCTGCGTGGGTAGCTACTCAAAAATATGCTCAGAAAGGTCTCTTTTCTCCTGAAAGCGTTGTTGTGGTTATCTTTCCTGACCACGGTTCTCGCTATATGAACAAGATTTATAACGAACAATGGTTACAGGATACCCTACACCTGGAACCTTCCTCTTTAGATTAACTTATTCAAATAAATTCCTAATACAAATGGATTTTTCTCACTCTCAAGAACTCGAAATGATTGCCCAAGTGGCAAGAGATTTTGCGCGACAACATTTACTCCCTCACCGTAGCTTGTGGGATAAAGAACAGACTTTCCCTTTGGAAGTTTTCAAAAAAGCTGGAGAACTTGGCTTTATGGGAATCCTTGTTCCTGAAGCTTATGGTGGTTCTGCTTTAGGCTATCACGAATATATTACCATCATCAGTGAAATTTCACAGGTGGATCCCTCTATAGGGCTCTCTATAGCTGCTCATAATTCTCTCTGTGTAAATCATATACTTTCTTTTGCCAATGAAGAACAAAAAAAACACTGGTTACCCAAATTAGCCTCTGGAGAACATATAGGAGCTTGGGGAATTACAGAACATAATACAGGTTCTGATGCAGGAGGAATGCATACCACCGCTGTTAAGAAAGGGAATCAATGGGTGCTTAATGGAACAAAAAACTTTATCACCCACGCTATCAGTGCAGATATAGCAGTAGTGATTGCCCGTACAGGAGAAAAAGGAGATAAGCACGGAATGACTGCTTTTGTTGTAGAAAGAGGAACAAAAGGTTTTTCTAGCGGAAAAAAGATAGATAAACTGGGAATGCGTGCCAGTGAAACCGCTGAGCTTATTTTCCAAGAGTGTATAATCCCTGACGAAAACCGCTTAGGAGCTGTAGGAGAAGGCTTTATACAAGCAATGAAAATTCTTGACGGAGGACGTATCTCTATTGGAGCTCTGTCTCTGGGTATTGCCAAAGGAGCTATACAAGCAGCTATCCAATATTCCAAAGAACGTTCTCAGTTTGGAAAACCTATTATCTCCTTCCAAGCTATTGGATTCAAGCTTGCCGAGCTCTCTACTGAAATAGAAGCAGCCGAACTACTCTTACACAAAGCGGCTTACCTAAAGCAAACCAATCAAAAGGTTACTCAGCAATCAGCTATGGCTAAGCTTTATGCCTCTGAACTCTGTGTAAAAGTTACAGGAGAAGCTATCCAGATACACGGAGGCTACGGATATACAACTGACTATCCCGTTGAAAAATTCTATCGAGATGCGAAGTTATGTACCATAGGTGAAGGTACTTCCGAAATCCTGAAACTCGTTATCAGTAGAAACCTATAATTCTTAAAATAAAAGAGGCTTTCTAAAAAGGAAGCCTCTTTTATAAAAAATTCTATTATTACTTCAAAAATTCCAGATTAGTTCCACTCTTTTGAAGAGATTCATTTTCTTTAGCCAAATCATAAGCCGTCTCTCCTAACTCAGTAGTACTTGTCTTATCAGCTCCTTTACTAATGAGATATTCTAACACTTCAGTATCTTTAGCCACCATTGCAGCTTTTATCAAGGCTGTTTCTCCTTCTTTATTCTTAGTGTTGATATTCACCCAAGGAAGTACTTTTTCTATAAGCTTGCGATTACCTCTCTGAATAGCTATATGTAAGGCTGTATTTCCTTGTACATTGGGTTGCTCTAAGGATACTTTATACTTTTGCAAGAGAGCTACTTTCTTATCAAAATCAGCCTCTCCATCCTTCTTGCGTGGATTATAGCTCTTAAGAAGAGCCTCTATCAGGTTTTCTCCTTTATTATTAACTGTATTTATAGTAGCTCCTTCTGCTAACAAGAAGGCAACCACTTCATTATTACTACGTTGCAAAGCTATTTGTAAGGCAGTGTCTCCTTTTTTATTAATTTTATTCACAAGATTCTGATCCTTATAAAGAGCTTTTACTATTTCTAGGTTTGTTCCATAACAAGCATTCATAAGTGGAGTATTTCCATCCTTATCTACAAGATCTGTTTGAGCCCCTTTATCTATCAAATAAGTAATAGAAGGTAAATCTTGTCTGCGAGCTAAATAATGAAGTGCATTAGCTCCTTTACTATCCATTGCATTGGCATTTATCTTTTGCTCTTGCACAAGATACTTATACAAATCCAGAGAATTATTAGGCTGGCGAACAATTCCCTCTGCCGCCATCGGAAGAGCTTGTGAGGTAGGTCTTACTTTCTTTCGAAGCGCCTTTAGAAGAGAGAGGTTCCCTTTTCTGGTTGCATAATCAAAAAGGGTTGCACCATTTTCTCCCTTGTCCTTAAGCCGTAAGCCTTTATTCACAAAAAATTGTGTAATCGTAAGTTGTTCATTATCAAAAGGGATAAGCTTCATCAAGAGCGTTTCTCCTCCTGTGTAGCGTTCTTTAGGATTTATTCCTGCTTTAAAAAACAATTCATAAACCGCTGGGTCTGTAATTCCAAAAAGAGCTGCAAAAGTTACAGGCGTATAACCCTTAGTATCCTTGGCATATAAGTCGCTTCCTTTATCAATAAGATACTGTATTAACTCAATATTACCTGTACTCGCTGCCCAAAACAGATAAGTACGCCCATCGTGAGTTCGCTTATTAATATCATTTCCTGGCTGTTCTATCAAATAGATTGCTGTCGCAGTGGGTACTTTCCCCAAGATAGCCAAAGCAGTGGCATCAAAAGCAGCTTCATTCAGTTGTGAAGGACTATTCCCCTCGGCTATAGCTGCTTTAACTTGCTCCACAGAAGTATTTTCTTTCCAGAAATCACGGGCGAAAAAAGTATTTTGTTGTGCTAATACAGGAAAAAATGCTATTAAAGCAATTCCTAACAGTGTTTTTTTCATTTGTACGTTTTTTAAGAAAGTGCAAATATACGAAAAATTTAGATAGAATCTAAATAATATTATATCTATTTCTATTAATTCTAATATAGTTTTTACTAGGCAAAAAAAGAGAGCCTCTGGAAAAATCTCCAAAGACTCTCATTTATTATAAATCTGATAGAACTAATCTACCTTAAGGTATAACCAACCTGTTTTCTCTTGGCGGTTGCCCTTCAAGTCAGTATATTCCAGTAAGTAGTAGTAGGTTCC
>CAJPPS010000077.1 GCA_905372595.1 uncultured Capnocytophaga sp.
TTGATTATGTAAAAGGTAAAACCATAAGCGGAGATATTTTTATATCTTTGCCGCCGGAAATTTAATCAGATGAGACAGAAAAAACTACTACTTTATGGGTTGCTATTCTTGGCAACTCCTACCATAGCACAACAGTCCTATCTCAAAGAAGGAATAGATAAGTGTAAAGAAGAAGAGCTAGCAGGAAATGGGAAACTCTATGCCGCCTTTTTCCAACAACAGGCAGCAGAGTATGACGCTTTGTGCCTACAGGCGTTTAATGTAGCTCGTATGCGATTAGATGAGGCGCTTGCTCAAAAGAGTGATAAGCCCTTAGCTATTGTTTCGGATATCGACGAGACTTTCTTAAATACTTCTTATTATGCAGTCCTTTGTGGTAAAAAAGGAGCAGAATTCCATCAAAATACCTGGGAGGCTTGGACAGCTAAGGCTGAGGCAACTCCTTTGGCAGGAGCTTTGGAGTTCTATCAGTATGCACACGAGAAAGGAGTAGCTATTTTCTATGTAACTAACCGAAAGGAAAATGAGCGAGTAGGAACAGCCTTGAATATCAAACGTTATAACTTTCCATATCAAGGAGATGATCACCTCATATTCCGTACAGCAGAGAAAAGCAAGGAAAGCAGACGTGAGAAAATCGCCCAAAAATATAATATTGTTCTCCTGCTAGGGGATAATCTAGGGGATTTTGATAAAGATTTTGATAAACAGACTACTCAAGAGCGTGCAGAAGCGGTACAAAAAAATCGTGCAGCTTTTGGTAAAAAGTATATTGTACTTCCTAATACTTCTTATGGAGATTGGGAGAGTGCAGCTTATGGATCAAAATATCTCAGTATCAAGGAAAGAAATGCTATTATTCTTGAGAGATTGAAAGATAAACCTGTAGCAAATTAGCTTAATATTTTTATTCAGAGGCTGTTCTTATAATAGAACAGCCTTTTTATATTTTCTGGATTAAGTATTAAGGATTTTTTGTATATTTGCGCAAAGTTAGTCCTATATGAAAGCCTCTACTAAGTATATACTGCTATCTTTATTGGTAGAATATATGCTCTTTTGTCTTTTTATGCATTGTGTAATAAACCCAAAGTCAAACACTTATGTTACTGCAATGGGAGCTATACGTACCTATGCCACCATTACAGCGCTTTATATACCTACCTTTGTATTGGCTTATTTTATAGGGCAAAAGCTGAAGTGCCATCTTTATAGTAGGTTCAAGAATTTTATCTTAGGAGTATTGCTTATTTTTGTTTTCTATATTACAACCTTTTGGCTTACAATGATGTGTGCTACTTATTTTCTCTGCCCTGAAGATGATAGGCGCTATTGTATGGAGATAACACAATTTGTAGTGTTTGGATATACAATGTATGGAGTAGGCAAATGGTTGTTTGTTTTCGTGGCGTTACTCTTGGGAAGCCTTTTAGTAATGACAAGCAACAAATTTCTAAAGAAAAATACAGATAATTCCTAACTTATGGATTCTATAAAATATCCTATAGGTGCTTTTGAGCTACCTAAGGAAATTACCCAGAAGCACATAAACACTTATATAGAAGAGCTTAGGCGCTTTCCTTATTTGTTAGAAGAAGCAGTAAAACAATGTCCGCCTAATATACTCAACCTTACCTATAGAGAAGGAGGCTGGACAATAGCTCAAATAGTCCATCACTTAGCCGATGTGAATATGAATAGCTTTATTCGTTGTAAGCTTGCCCTAACGGAAGAAAACCCTATGGTAAAACCCTACGAAGAAACCTTGTGGGCAGAGCTTCCTGAGGCAAAAGACTTTTATATAGCACCCTCTTTGTATATCATAAATGGAGTACATTGGCGCTGGTGGAAGCTCCTAAGGGCTCTTACTCCAGAGGATTTCGAAAAGACTTACCAACATCCACAGAGTGGACAAAAAGTGTCTATAAAGCAGGAAATAGCCAAGAGTGTGTGGCACGGCAAGCACCATTTAGCCCATATTGAATTGGCTAAAAAACTTAAAATAATTACTAACAGCTAATAACTTATACAAAATGAAAAGAAGGTTTATCTATCAAGATGCCAAATCGGATAAGTTTTGGGATATTGATTTTGAAGGTACTACCCAAACCGTCGTTTATGGGAAAACAGGTACCGCAGGGCGTGAAGCCGTAAAGGAATTTGCTACCCCTGAAGAGTGTACCAAGGAAAGCGAAAAATTAATTCTCCAAAAACTCAAAAAAGGCTATACCGAACTCAAGGAAGGCGAGGCTGCTCCTGAGAAAAGAGAATACTCAGAGGAGGAAAAAGCCGACTATTTCTTCTGGGAAGCCATAGAAAAGAGCTACAAATATAACAAAAAAGACTGGGAAGCCTATGATCTAGAGGAGCATTTAGAGAAACTTACTGCTTACCTTTCCAAATACAGCGAAGAGCGGCTGATCCTCTTTGAAAAAACCTTAGAACAAAAACTCATTTCCCTTTATACCGCCTCCATTGCCGAACTCTATATCATTCTTGGGAACGAATATGAAAAAGATGGTGATACATACAGTTTTGATGGCTTTATCTCCGATGATGGTTTTCTCTATTTCCGCTGTTGGCTGTTGCTTAAGGGTAAAGAATTTTATGACGACATCACCAAGGACATACAATCCTTTGTCTCAGGCAAGTACCATTTTGATATAGGAGAGACTTGGGCAGAGGAACTTCTCTATGTAGCCGATGATGCCAATCAAGAAGCTCGTCCTGATAGCGATGAGGACATCATTCGCGATACTGTAAATGAAAAGTGGCCTGAACTGAATTATGATTTTGGTGACTTTGCTATGGAAAGAAAACCAGAGTATGGAAAAGAGCTTCAAAAGATGTACCCCAAATTGGTTGCTGAAATTATGCCTATACGATAACTAAGAAAAAAACTTTAATAGAATAGCGATATTATTCAAAAAGTAGTACCTTTGCCATCAGATATGGAAAAACAAGAAAGATACGACCGCGCTTATATGCGTATGGCACAAGAATGGGCAAAGCTCTCTTATAGCAAGCGCAAGCAAGTAGGGGCAATCATTGTCAAAGACCGTATGATTATCTCGGACGGTTACAATGGTACGCCTACAGGCTTTGACAATTGTTGTGAGGATGAACAAGGACAGACTCTTTGGTATGTACTTCACGCTGAGGCTAATGCTATTCTTAAGGTAGCAGCCTCTACTCAGTCCTGTATAGGAGCAACCCTTTATATCACAATGTCACCCTGTAAGGAATGTAGCAAGCTGATTCATCAGGCAGGAATAGTAAGGGTTGTTTATAAAGAAGCTTATAAAGATACTAGTGGATTGGAATTTTTAGAAAAAGCAGGAGTAACATTGCTACATTTGCCAGAGGATAGTGAAATATAGAGAGAATGGCAAAACAATATCAACTAGACTTTGAAGAGGAGGAAGTGAATGAGCTTTTGCTTGCTATTCATAGTGCTTTCGCTCCTCCTAAGTTTGCCTATTGGCTTAATAGAGAGCTAGAAACAGCTTTTGTTCGTGCTCCTGAAGAACTTCGGGATTCCCTGACAGATATACATTTTCCCTTGTTTTCCTATTGTAGGAATGAAGAGGAGATTTGGTATATTATTGCCAATAAAACTTACCAAGTAGTAGGAAAAGACTTATTTGGAAATGTAGAAAAACTACAGTTATTAGTTCCTACACTTCCTAAGGTAGATTACTTTCTGCGGATTAGCAATTATGACCCAGAAGAAGACTATCTTTCCATATTACAAGCGATACAATGGATAGAAGCTATCTATGAAATTCCCATTCTCACTGAAGAAGGACTTTCTCCAAAAGAAAGAAAAAAAATAACTGAAATCAAAACTAAATTAATATTTTAATAGTATGATAGGAAAGAAAAAAACCAAAATTGTAGCTACCTTAGGGCCTGCTACAGATAGTCCAGAGATACTCAAACAGATGATATTGGCAGGAGCCAATGTATTCCGTATCAACTTCTCTCACGCCAATTATGAGGAGGTAAAGCAACGTATCGCACAAGTGCGAGCTATAGAAGAAGAACTCAAAACACACGTAGCTCTTCTAGGAGATTTACAAGGTCCTAAGCTCCGAGTAGGGGAGATGGAGGAGAATGTTTTCGTAGAAAAAGGTGATGAAATCTCTTTCATCACAGGAGAACCTTTTGTTGGGAACAAGGAGCGTGCTTATATGAACTACGCCCAGTTTCCTTGTGATGTAAAAGCAGGCGAACGCGTACTTCTGGATGATGGAAAGCTTATATTTGAGGTTGTTTCTACCAATGGAAAAGATACTGTTTTGGCAAAAGTAGTACAGGGAGGTATTCTCAAGTCCAAAAAAGGGGTGAACCTACCTAACACCAATATTTCCTTACCAGCTCTTACAGAAAAAGATATCAAAGATGCTATTTTCGCCATCGAGCAAGAGGTGGATTGGATAGCACTTTCTTTTGTACGCCACGCCAAGGATATAGAAGACCTTAAAGCACTGATTAAAGAACATACCTCTGAGGATATTCCTATTATTGCCAAAATAGAAAAACCTGAAGCTCTGGCTAATATAGATGAGATTATTGCTAATTGTCAAGGGTTAATGGTTGCTCGAGGTGATTTAGCTGTAGAAACTCCAGCTCAGGAAGTACCTCTTCGCCAAAAGGAGTTAGTTCGTAAAGCTAAAGAAGCCAGAATCCCTGTGATTATAGCTACCCAAATGATGGAAACGATGATAGAGAGCCTTACACCTACTCGTGCCGAGGTAAATGATGTGGCTAACTCTATTATTGATGGAGCTGATGCTGTAATGCTTTCTGCGGAGACCTCTACAGGGAAATATCCAGTACAGGTAATCGAAAAAATGTCTGATATTATTCGAAGTGTAGAAGATTCCGATTTTATCAATGTACCTCGTACTTCTCCTGTGAGAGAAGGAAATGGACGCTTTGTGACCCAATCCATTTGTCTTAGTGCAGCTCACCTTGCTGATGAAATGGATGCTAAGATTATTTCTACCCTTACAGGTAGTGGTTATACAGCTTTTCAGGTATCTGCATTGCGCCCCAGTGCTCATATCTTGGTGTTCTCCTCTAACCGACGACTACTTACCAAGCTCAGCCTGCTATGGGGGGTAACCACCTACTATTATGATCGTTACGTATCCACTGATGAGACTATAGAGGATATTAACCGTATTGCTACTCGTGAAGGACACGTACAAGTGGGAGATATTGTTATCAGCCTTAGTGCTATGCCAATAAGCTATCAAGGTCCTGTGAATACAGTACGAGCTACACAGATATTAGCATAATTTCCAGAAATAAAACTAATTTAGAGGCAAAAGTAATGGATAACCAATTAGTTATCTGTTACTTTTGTCTTAGTTTAGTGTGAGATAAAAAGTCTATTTTCCAAAAATACACGATAGATAATCTCGATAAAAAATAATCTCTTCAAAAATTTGATAGGTAACTGAAAAATACTAATTTTGCGTGCTATTTTCCAAACAATGAATAAAAGAATCTTTTTTCTGGCAATTTTCTTTGCTTTCTCTACTCTTTTAGCTCAAAAGCAACATCCTAAGGACTATTTTGGTTCTCCTTTGGATATTCCTTTAGTATATGCAGGAAATTTTTGTGAATTACGCCCCAATCATTTCCACGGAGGCTTGGATATCAAAACTCAAAATAAGCAAGGATATAATGTATATGCTACTGCAGAAGGCTATATTTCCTGTATTCGGACAAGCTCTTATGGTTATGGTAAGGTGTTATACATTACACATCCCAACGGATATACTACTGTATATGCTCACTTGCAGAAATTCGCTCCATCTATAGAAAAATATGTCAAAGAACGTCAATATCTACTGGAAAAGTACGAGGTGGAGCTTGAGCCTAAGCCAGAGGATTTTCCTGTAAAAAAAGGAGATTTGATTGCCTTGAGTGGGAATACAGGAGGGAGTGCTGGACCTCATTTGCATTATGAAATCCGCGATACAGCTACAGGGAATGCTTATAATCCTCTTCTTTTTGGCTATCCCAACGAAGATGATGTAGCTCCTTTGGTGTATAAAGTAGTTGCTTATCCATTGGAAGAATCTTCGGCTATTGAGGGAAAGCAAGTACCTAAAGAACTCATTTTGGCTAAGGATAAAGCTTCTTATACTACAGCCAAAATACAAGCACAAGGGAAGATTGGAATTGGCATACAAGCCATTGATAAGATGACAGGAACTTATAACACCTATGGCGTGTATAAGGTAACAATGTCGGTTAATGGAAAGATAAATTTTTCCTATACTTTCGATGAATTAGTCAATGGAGAAGACCCATATCTGAATACTTTTATAGACTATCCTCTCTATGTACAGAAAGGAACTCGAGTACAACTCCTTTATAAAAAGCCTTATAACAAGCTTTCTATCTATTCCCAAGCAGATAAAGAGGGAGTAATTGAGATAGAAGACGGTCTTACCTATTGGATTACGGTTGAAGTAGAGGATTTTAACCATAATACAGCTATAATTACGATTCCAATAGAAGGAAAAAAAGAAGTAATTACTCAGAAATTTCCCGAAAAGGAGGGAACTCTCTTAGTTGCTTCTCGTGATAATATGTATAAAACCGATCAAGCGACAGTCTTCTTTCCGGAGAATACATTTTTTGCGGATACTTACATACAAGTAGCACAAATAGGAGATACTCTTTCAATAAAAGCTCCTGTGCAACCTCTTCAAAAACAGTATAATATCGTATTTACTCCTACACAATATACAGAAAGCGAACTCCCTTATGTGTGTATAGCCTCTGTAAAAGGGAAGGGGAAAAAATACTATCAAAGCACCTATCGTAGAGATAATATTCTATCGGGAAGGGTAAAAACTTTTGGAAAGTTTGTTCTCACTACCGATAAACAGGCTCCAACTCTTAAGGCTTTGAATTTTTCTAAAGAAAAAAATAATATAGCTAACCTAGAGCAACTTAAGGTAAGTGTAAAGGATGATTTCAGTGGAAT
>CAJPPS010000078.1 GCA_905372595.1 uncultured Capnocytophaga sp.
GTTGTATTACTCTTAGGGTAATACGTCTGTGAAAAGGATAAATCACCTAAAAGCTGAATATAGTTATCCGCCATCTGGTCAGGAGAAATTTTCTGTTGCTCACTGAGGATAGCTTCTACTTCGAGCCATTTTTCCTTATTTTGTTTGATAAATGCTACTTCTCTCATACGAGGGGCTAAATTATAAAAAAAATGTCAAAAATAGAAATAAAAACGACACAAAATATTTTACTTTTTTTCGAACCTGCCTCTGTAGGAGAACGAATGGGAGCAAGGCTGATTGATTTTCTTATCATAGGAGGTTATGGAAGTATTGTATATCAAGCCCTATCCTACATTATTCCTTATCTCTCAGATGACCCTTTTGCTGAACAGGCTTTATTTCTCATTTTCTTTTTGCCTTCTTTTTTCTATCCTATGGTTGCCGAAATGGCTATGCAAGGACAGACTTTTGGTAAAAAGATAATGAAAATCAGAGTGATAAAGATTGATGGTTATCAGGCTTCTTTTACCGATTTTCTCATCAGGGGGCTTTTTGGGCTTCTAGAGATAGATCTTTTCAGTGGTTCTATTGCTATGATTTCTATCATTGCCTCAAAGCATTCACAACGCTTGGGTGATTTTGCGGCGGGCACTGCTGTAATTACAGAGCGTAATAAGATGAACATTTCCCATACCATCTTGGAAGAACTGTCTTATACCTATCAGCCTCTTTTCACTAAAACAGAAGTTCTTCTTTTTTCGGATAATGATGTGCAAACCATCAAAAACTACTTTAATGAAGGTGTCAAAAAGAATAATCAGCCCCTTCTTAAGCGATTATCAGACAAAATTATTCAAATCAGTAAGCGAGAACCTACCCCTGATATGAAAATTTCTGATTTTATCCAACAATTCCTCAAGGATTATAACTACTATACAGGATATTAATCCTTTAGAAAATACAATAGAAAAAGACCTTTTACACCTTAATTAAAAAGATTCTAAATAAAATTTGTGCTTTCAGATTTTTATTTGTACTTTTGCCCTCGTATTCATCTTTAAAATAATATTAAAATGAAAAAAACATTATTCCTAATGGCTTCCCTAGCCTTAATGGTTGCCTCCTGTGGAGATAACAAGAAAACTGAAGAAACTGCACAAACCACTGAGCAACAAGCTCCTGCTACAGAGGCTTCTGCTAGCCAAGATGCTGAGGCTGTAAATGTTACCATAGAGGGTACTGACCAGATGACTTTCTCTGTTAAGGAAATCAAAGCAAAAGCCGGACAAACCATCAATCTTACTCTAGTTCATAATGGTTCTATGGCAAAAAATGTAATGGGACATAACTTTGTTCTCTTGAAAAAAGGAACTGATGTAGCTGCTTTCGCAGAAGCTGCTATGGACGCTGCTGCTACTGACTATATTCCTAATGGAGGAGCTGATGTTATTGCTCATACCAAACTTATTGGAGGTGGAGAGAAAGATGTTATCTCTTTCAAAGCTCCTGAGGCTGGTACTTATGACTATATTTGTTCTTTCCCAGGGCACTATGCAATGATGAAGGGAGTACTTGTTGTAGAATAAGTATTTAACTCTTAGAGTCTTAATAGACTGCTTTGTATATCAAAGCAGTCTATTATTTTATTCCCTCTAAAGATACAAATTGCCTTATTTTATTATTACTGAGAAAAGTTCTTTTTCTTGAAGCTTCCCTTCCAAAGAAGTCTCTTTTTCAAGAAGATAAGATATTGTTGTTAAAGGTAAAGCAAGCAAATCTCCTGTACGGAATGTGAAGTATTGAGAGGCATATGCCAACATTGAAGACAATTGTTCTGATGCTTGCAATAACTTACCAGTATCAAAAACCGTGCCATTCTGTGTAAAAATATAAGTTTTTTCTAAAAAAGATAACGGCAAGAACTCCCCTACTACCATTGAACTATCAAATGCTACACTCTGTTCCCAGGGGAGCCCTCGTTCTCTAAGCATTTTCTGGAGGTCATAGGCTATTAAGTTCAGCCCCATAGTAAATTGTTCGTAATACTTATGGGCAAACTTCTCAGAGATGCATTTTCCTTGTTTGGTTATTTTTACCATTATCACAATATTAGCCCTTACCTCTGCTGTAAAATCAGGAAGATACAAGGGTAATTCCTTATTATGAATTGCGGTATCTGGTTTTATATAAAGAGAAATGGGCTTCTCCTGAAGGGATTCTATATATATTATTTTCAATTTAAACTTTTTTTATTACTATAAAATCTGTATTTTTGCGCATTATTTTCAAGTATATGCGTATTATTTCTGGTACTCATCGGGGAAAGCAACTCATTGCTCCCAAGCAACTCCCTGTCCGCCCTACAACGGACTTTGCAAAAGAATCTCTTTTCAATATTCTGAATAATTCTTACTATTTTGACAGTATATCTGTTCTAGACTTATTTGCTGGAACAGGGAATATCTGTTACGAATTTGGCAGTAGAGGCTGTCAGGATATCACTGCTGTAGATAGCCATTCAGGATGTGTTCAATACATTTCTAAGACAGCCGAATCTCTTTCTTATCCTATTGAGGTGGTTAAAGGAGATGTCTTCGGTTACTTAGAAAAGACACTCCGCAAGTTCGATATTATCTTTGCAGATCCTCCTTACGAAATCGCCCCAGAAGACCTAGAACGCATTGTTAGCCTTGTTTTTGAGAGGGAACTCCTTAATGATGAAGGCTTACTGATTATTGAACACTCCTCTAAAATTTCTATAGAAGAACACCCATATTTTGAACAAGTTCGCAAGTATGGAGGAACTTCCTTTAGCTTCTTTAGCTTTTATGAAGAAGAGGAAGCGTAGTTCAGACTTTCTGAAGTAATTGCTCAATAACTATAGGAAAATATTGGTATTCTAGTGCGTGAACTTTCTGAGCAAGGCTATCAGGAGTATCCGTAGGACTTACAATTGTCTTTTCTTGACGGATAACAGCTCCTTGGTCATAATGTTCATTTATATAATGAATTGTAATCCCACTTTCTTTCTCCTGATTGGCAATCACAGCCTCGTGTACGTGTAATCCATACATTCCTTTTCCTCCATATTTAGGAAGTAAAGAAGGATGTATATTAATAATTTGATCAGGAAAATGTGCTATAAGAGAAGATGGACATTTCCAGAGAAATCCTGCTAGAATAATTAGATCTGGTTGAGCATCTTGTACCCTAGTAAGTACTTGGTCTGACTCATAGAAAGCTTTTCTATCAAATATTTCACAAGGAACTGATAAGCGTTTGGCACGGTCGATAACCCCTGCTTTGGGATTATTAGTGAGAATTAGTACAACCTCAGCTAGCTTATTTTCTCTAAAATAAGTAATCACACGCTCTGCATTGGAACCATTCCCTGAGGCAAAAATAACAAGTCGTTTCATCTTAAAATTTTATGCAAAGTAAATGTTTTTTTTAGTGATATCCAAGAAAAAAATAAGCTATTTATCCATTTCTTTTTTGTAATTTTGCCCCCTGAAAAATATTTGTATGAAGAAAGCACTCTTCCCGGGATCTTTTGACCCTATTACCCTTGGTCATTATGATATTATCCAACGGGCTACAGCACTTTTTGATGAAATTATTGTAGCTGTAGGAGAAAATGCTGACAAACGCTATATGTTCTCAGTGGAAGAACGAAAAGCTTTTATTGAGAAAGCTTTTGCGCACGAAAAAAAGATAAAAGTAGTCAGCTATCAAGGGCTCACTGTTGATTTCTGCAAGAAAATGGACACTGAATTTATCCTAAGAGGGCTAAGAAACCCTGCTGATTTTGAGTTTGAACGTGCTATTGCTCACACCAATCGTGATTTGGGGGGAGTAGAAACTATTTTTCTACTTACTGCTGTTAAAACATCGCATATTTCATCCTCTATTGTAAGAGATGTGATTCGTAATCGTGGAGATTATACCTTATTAGTCCCCGAGAGTGTTCGTATTGAAAACATTGAAAATTATTATATACACTAGATGACCTATTCAGAAACACTTGATTGGCTTTGGGCACACCTACCTATGTATCAAGAAAAAGGAAACTCTGCTTTTCGCCCCAAACTAGATAATATTCTTATGCTATGTGAGTATCTGGGGAGTCCTCAAGAACAATTTCCTTCTATACATATAGCAGGTACCAATGGCAAAGGGTCTTCCTCTCACGCCATTGCCTCTGTCTTACAAGAAGCTGGTTATAAAGTAGGGCTTTATACCTCTCCTCACCTAAAAGACTTTAGGGAGCGCATCAAAATCAATGGAAAGGATATTTCTCAAGAGGATGTTATTGCTTTTGTAGAAAAAAATAAAGACTTTCTAGAAGCACATTCATTTTCTTTTTTTGAAGTAAGTGTGGCGATGGCTTTTGATTACTTTTCAAAGCAAAAAGTGGCTATTGCGATTATAGAAGTAGGATTAGGAGGGCGATTGGACTCTACCAATATCATCTCGCCTATTGTATCTCTTATTACCAATATTGGAAAAGACCATACTGAAATACTAGGGAATACACTAGCTGAAATTGCCCAGGAGAAAGCTGGAATTATTAAGCCCAAAACTCCTATTGTTATCAGTGAATACCATAAAGAAACGGCTCCTGTATTCAAACAAATTGCACAGGAGAAGGAAGCTCCTCTATTCTTTGCTCATCTGATAGAAGCTCCTTTTTCTATGGACTTAAAGGGTCATTATCAGAGTAAAAATATTAAAGGTATTGTTCAGACCCTCCGCATTTTACAGGAAAAAGGTTGGAAAATTTCCGAAGAAAATATAAAAGCAGGACTCTCCCATATTGTAAATAATACCCACCTTATGGGTCGCTGGCAAGTATTAGGAACTTCTCCTAAAATAGTATGTGATACAGCCCACAATGCACAGGGATTCACAGAAATATTTACTCAATTAAGAGAAGAATCTTTCAGCACCTTACGTATGGTCATTGGCTTTGTTAAGGAAAAGGATTTAGAAAGTATCCTACCTATGTTCCCTAAGGAGGCTGTATATTATTTTTGTTCACCTAAAATAGATCGAGGACTCCCTGTGAAGCTTCTTGAAGAAAAAGCTAGCAATTTTGGACTTAAAGGAATTAGTTTTTCCTCAGTGAAAGAAGCACTCGCAAAGGCTCAGGAAGAGGCTCAAGAAAGTGATTTTATCTATGTAGGGGGAAGTACTTTTGTGGTAGCTGAAGTAGTATAGCTTATACCTGCTTGGTAGTAATAATTTTCACAGGGCAAGCCTTTTGAGCATTCTCACAAGCTTCAAGGATGCTATCATCGTGAGATTTCAAAGTGAAAAAACCTTTCTTTTCCTTTGAATGGAGTAGCACGCTTTTCCCATCTTTTTTACTCATTTGGAATTGTTCTGGTGCCATCTCTACACAATAATTACAACCTATACATTTGTCTCTTTGCAAAGTAACTATTACCATTTCTTTATTATTTGTGGCAAAAATACAAATTTTTCACGAAATAAGATTCTTTTTATAATTAATTTCAATATTTATGATACAAATTGATGATACAATTATCTCCGAGGAGATACTAGAAAATAATTTTGTTTGTAACCTCAATGCTTGTAAAGGAGCCTGTTGTGTAGAAGGTGACGCAGGAGCTCCTGTAGAAGACGATGAAGTAGAAATTCTTGAACAGATATACCATAAAGTAGCTCCCTATCTAAGCTCTTTAGGTAGGAAAGCTATTGAGGTACAAGGAACTGCTATCCGCGGTACTGATGGAGAATGGGAGACCCCCCTTATTAATGGAGGAGAATGTGCTTACGTAATTCGTAATGAAAAAGGAATTGTATTCTGTGGTATAGAACAAGCTTATAATGAAGGAAAAATCAGCTGGAAAAAGCCTATTTCCTGCCATCTATATCCTATCCGGCTAAAAAAATACACCTCCTTCACAGCCGTGAATTATGACCGTTGGGACATCTGTAAGGATGCCTGTACTCTAGGGAGAGAACTACAAGTTCCTATCTATAAATTTGTCAAAGAAGCCCTCATCCGAAAGTTCGGAAATGATTGGTATCGACAACTTGAAGAGGCAAAAAAGCTCCTAGAATCCTAACAATTTTTCCTAATAAATTTTAGGATTCCACTGCTCTGGATACTTAGGAGTAATCTTTTTGTAATAGTTCTGAAGTTCCTCCATAATGCTTTCCTGTGAGCGTTCTTGGAGGTCTTCCAAACTGATTTTTTTCCCTATATAAATAATCTTATCCTTGAAATCACCTGCTCCTAGAACAATAGGAACTTGAGCTCCTAATGCCATATGATAAAAGCCCATTCGCCACTTACTCACCTTAGAACGAGTCCCTTCAGGAGTTATTACCAAGCTAAAACTCTCCTTCTGAAAAAGATTTGTAACAAAAGCAACTAGGTTATTGCGTTGGGATCGGTCAATACCTATTCCTCCCAACTTACGGATAAGTCCACCATACCAAGCTTTGGTATGAGCATCTTTTATAATAAGCTTAAGAGGCTTTCCAAACTTCCAATAGGCTAAAATCCCTAGTACAAATTCCCAATTTGAGGTATGAGGAGCCACAACTAGAATACAGCGGTCTAGGTTATGAAAATCTCCTTCCAACTTAATTTTCCAGCCTGTAATCCATAATACAAAAGAAGCTATTATTTTCTTCATTAAATTTGTTTTTGAGAGCAAAAATACTACTTATTTTTGAGAATAAAAAACTATTTTCAAATAGATTTTCCACAAAAGAAAAGACTATCCTTTTTGGGGATAGCCTCTTCTGTTAAAAAGTCGATATTTATTCTGTCTTAAGGTATAACCAGCCTGTTTTCTCTTGGCGATTGCCCTTCAAGTCAGTATATTCCAGTAAGTAATAGTAGGTTCCCTGAGGAAGTTTCGTATCCTTACTTACCGTAGCGCGTCCGTTAGATAGCCCTACAAATGGTTCTCCATTACCATATCGCTCCTTCTCATATACTAATACTCCCCAGCGGTTGAAGATTCTCAGTA
>CAJPPS010000079.1 GCA_905372595.1 uncultured Capnocytophaga sp.
CTATAGTAGCAATCAGTAAAATAAAAAAAATACCTATCATAAGAATAAGTGCAGAGGATTAGTATTCTTCTTCATTATAGCCGTGATATTCATCGAATTCATCTTGATCAAACTCAAAATCATTGAATTCGGAGTCAAATTCATTAAAATCTTCTGCAATAAAATTCTTCTCAGGAGCTTCCTCAGGAACAAAACCGTGTTTTACTAATATATTAGGATAAGTGACTCCTTCTTGAGGTTTTCCAATTTCCTTAAGCTCAACAAAGAAAGTCCACATATTATAGAAATCATATACATATAACAGATGTCTATTATCTTCATCTATCACAGATTCTAGGATAGTATCTGCCATTACAGGGGTATCT
The DNA here is from genome assembly GCA_905372595.1 of uncultured Capnocytophaga sp. Classification (GTDB taxonomy): domain Bacteria; phylum Bacteroidota; class Bacteroidia; order Flavobacteriales; family Flavobacteriaceae; genus Capnocytophaga. Next base: position 366 of record CAJPPS010000079.1, read on the forward strand.
CCTTCAGTATCAAATAGGCTAAATTCTTCACCTTGATTCCAGTCTTCATCACTTTTGTAGAAAGATGCCATCTCTTCCCCATTAAAGCCAAAAGACTTTGAGATACATTTATGAAAATCCTCTAGATTGATATTACTCTCAACCTCTATATCACGGAATACATCAGTATCCACATCCAAAATAATTCTAAAACGATAGAGCATATATTATATAATTAAGATTCTTTATTGTAAAATTTGTTATATATATCTTTGTATTTTTCAAGTATAATTCTGCGTTTGAGCTTGAGTGTAGGCGTCAGATGTCCAGCGTCTATACTCCATTCATCAGGAGTCAGTTCAAATACTTTTACTTGTTCCCATTTACCCAATCTCTTATTGATACGTTCAATTTCTTTACCAATACGCTCACGAACCCGTTGGTCTTTTGTGAGTTCTATATCACTGAAAATCTGAGTTTCTCCGTGTCGTTTGAGCCATTCCCTCACGAAAGTAAAGTTAATTTGAATGAATGCTCCAGGCATTTTTTCCCCATCTCCCACGACCATTGCTTGCTCAATGAATCTAGATTGTTTTAATTTATTTTCAATATATTGAGGAGCTATATATTTTCCTCCTGAAGTCTTGAACATTTCTTTTTTGCGGTCAGTAATAGTGAGAAATCCATCGTCATCTAAGTATCCTATATCTCCTGTATGAAAGAATCCATCTTTGTCAATAGCTTCGTTCGTTTGTTCTTCGTTTTTGTAATATCCAAGCATTATATTATTTCCTTTACAAAGAATTTCTCCATCTTCAGCTATTTTTACTTCAATATTATCAATAGGCTTGCCAATGGTACCAATTTTCCATAGATTTCCTTTTTTACAATTTACAGAAATTACAGGAGAAGTCTCTGTTAGCCCATATCCTTCCCAAATAGGAATTCCAGCAGCTGAAAATACCCTGACGAGCCTTGGCTGTAATGCGGCACTTCCACAAATCATTTGCAGATTTCCCCCTAAGGCTTTTTTCCATTTAGAGAAAATAAGCTTACGAGCTATTTTTAATTTTAGATAATACCACCAGCTATTTTTTCCATAAGGTTCATATCTGTATCCTAATTTTAGTGCCCAGAAAAATAGGTTTCTAGCAATTCCAGAAAGGGCAATTCCTTTATTGTAGATACTGTCATATACCTTTTCCACTACACGAGGAACGACAGTAATTAGGCGAGGTTTTACTTCACTGATATTTACAGCTATTTTCTCAAAAGATTCAGCAAAATAAAGCCTAATTCCATTATACTGATACAAATAAGTAAGCATCCTCTCAAAGATGTGACATACAGGCAAAAAACTGAGGCAGATATCTCCTGCTTTTACAGGAACACGAGAATCACAATTTTTTATATCACTGATAATATTATCGTGTGAGAGCATTACACCTTTAGGCTTTCCTGTAGTCCCTGAAGTATAAATAATAGTAGCCATATCAGTGGATGAAATTTGTTTTTTTATATTATCTACTTCAGATTGTTTTTCTGTATTTTCTCCTAGTAGAAGAATATCCTTCCAGCTTCGCACATTTTCTATAGTATCAAAAGAAAAAATTTCCTTTAAAGAGATGACCTCATCACGTACATCTTTTATTTTTTCTAATAAATCTTTATCGGATACAAAACAATATGATACCTCAGCGTGATTGAATATATAAATGTAGTCTTCCTTAGGAATAGTTGGGTATATAGGTACATTATAAGCTCCTATTTGCATAATAGCCATATCCAAGATGTGCCATTCAGTACGATTATTAGAACAGACAACCGCTATTTTGTCCTTAGGTTTTACCCCTATATATAGTAGGGCTCGGCTTACAGTATTGATTTTTTCTATATATTCTTCAGAGGAAATAGGAGTCCATTCATTATTATATTTAGTAACTAATGCATTTTCAATAGGATAATTTTCTAGTTGAAAATAAGGAATATCAAATAAGCGAGTTACATTTGTCATAATTTTTCTATTAAGGAAGACTTTTGTATTTTAGTGCAAATATACATTAAATTTCTGAGATATGGATTAATCAAACAAGAAAAAATAGAGGCTATTGAACCCCAATAGCCTCTAAAACATTGAAAATTAGCGAAATTAATAAGCCTTAGCAAAAAGTACTCGACCTAGAGAAGCTTTTCCTGAATAGATGCACTTTCCTGTTTCTTCTTTTCTATCAAGAGGGATACAGCGAATAGTCGCTTGAGTTTCTTCCTTGATCTTGGCTTCTGTTTCGGGAGTTCCGTCCCAATGAGCAGTGATGAAACCTCCTTTGTTTTCTAGGATTTCTTTGAATTCTTCGTAGGAATTCACTTCAGTGATATGTGTATCACGATAAGTTAGGGCTTTTTGATAGATATTATTCTGAATATCAGTGAGTAGTTGCTCTATGTGAGTTATAATATTTTCTCCAGAAACACTTTCTTTCGTAAGGGTATCACGGCGAGCTACTTCATAGGTGTTATTTTCCAAATCACGTTGACCTATAGCCAAACGCACTGGCACTCCTTTGAGTTCGTATTCGTGGAACTTAAACCCTGGTTTTTGTGTGTCATCATCATCAAATTTTACAGAAATATTACGTTCTTTTAACTCCTGTATAAGTGGAGTTATTCTTTCACGAATAGCTTGTAGTTGTTCTTCTCCTTTGTAAATAGGTACAATGACCACCTGTATAGGAGCTAGTAGGGGAGGAAGAACCAGCCCGTTGTCATCACTATGACTCATTATTAAAGCTCCCATTAGTCGGGTGGAAACTCCCCAAGAGCTTGCCCATACATAGTCTAATACACCTTCTTTGTTAGCAAATTTTACCTCAAAGGCTTTAGCAAAATTTTGTCCTAAGAAGTGGGATGTACCCGCCTGTAGGGCTTTCCCGTCCTGCATAAGTGCTTCTATACAATAGGTATCATCAGCTCCTGCAAAACGTTCTGTTTCTGTTTTTTTACCTCGTACCACAGGCACAGCCATATAGTTTTCTACAAAGGAGGCATAAACATCGTTCATTTTTTGAGCTTCTTCTAATGCTTCTTCTCGGGTAGCGTGTGCAGTATGTCCTTCTTGCCATAAAAATTCTGCAGTACGTAAGAATAAGCGTGTGCGCATCTCCCAACGTACAACATTTGCCCATTGGTTGATAAGGATAGGAAGGTCTCGGTAGGATTGTATCCAGTTTTTATAGGTATTCCAGATAATTGCCTCACTGGTAGGGCGTACAATGAGTTCTTCCTCTAGTTTTGCTTCAGGATCTACAATTAGCTTTCCTTTTTGTGAAGGATCAGCTTTAAGGCGATAATGGGTAACTACGGCACATTCTTTAGCAAAACCTTCAGCATTCTTTTCTTCAGCTTCAAAATAGCTTTTGGGAACAAAAATAGGAAAATAAGCATTCTGATGCCCCGTTTCCTTGAACATTTTGTCTAAAATATCTTTCATTTTTTCCCAAATGGCATATCCGTAAGGCTTTATTACCATACAGCCACGTACACCAGAATTTTCTGCAAGCCCTGCTTTTACTACTAATTCATTATACCATTTGGAATAATCTTCTGCTCTTGATGTTAAATTTTTACTCATACTAAAATCTTTGGCACAAAAATTGTACATTTGTGCAAAAGTACGAATTAATTTCAAAAGTTACCAAATAGAATTATCTATTTTTACTCATAAAAATTACTAACCAAATATTAGGAGATTTTTTTATTTATAAAAAAATGAAATATACTTGATAATCAATAATAAAAAAATGAAAATGAAAAGAACAACAATTATTAGTTATGCTATAGGTACATTTGTGTTACTTATAGGCTTTACCTCTTGTGGAGTTTATTCTGGAATGGTATATGATGATGGTATTTATGGAGATGAAACACCTCGTCCTAGGTATTATGAATCATCAGAAGATATTGTTAATCACTCTCCAGAGACCTATAGAGAACGGCTAAACCAGAAGATAGCAGGCTATCGTGATTTTCAGCAAGAAGCAGAACGTCCGGCCCCAGCTTACACGCCACTTACTAATATAGATAGTTACCGAACTCCTACTGAACAAAATAGAGGTTCTTATAATACCTATGGTAGTTGGGGAGAGAATGCTCGGCCAACTTCTGTAAATGTATATAATAATTATGGAGGCTGGGGATATCCTTATTATAATTCTCCTTATTATTGGGGTTCAGGAGCTTGGGGAGGTTATTATTCTTCATCTTATTATTATCCTCGTAGTGGCTGGGGTTGGGGAATCTCTGTAGGATCTTATGACCCTTATTGGAGCTGGCGTTATTATGATAGTTATTACTATCCTTATTATGGTTATTATTCACCTTACTATTACTCGCCTTACTATTATTCTCCTTATTACTATAATTATCCTAGGTATCACTATAATCGTGAAAATAATTACTATTACTACAGTGATCCTTACGGGAATACCTCTCGTAGGTATTCTCCTACCAATGGTCGTAGAGGAGATAGTAGCCGTTATGAGGATTATAATTACCAAAGAGGCTCTTCCCGATCTTACGGGAACTATAATAATTCCTATGATTCCTCTTCTCGTTCTTATCACGAGAATACCAATCGCACCTATGATTCTTCAAGAAATTATAATAATTACAATAATAACTATGATAATAGTTCTCGTTCTTATCAAGAGAATAACAACTATGGAGGAGAGAATAGAAATAATGGAGGTTTTCAGGGAACAGGAAAGAATTTTTAATTATTAACTATAGATAGAGAAAAATGAAAAAAAAGATAATACTAATTGGATTTTGCTTAGTGGGTGGCATACTTTCTGCCCAAAATCTTACAGATGGGTTGCGATATTCAATGGAAGAGCTTGATGGCACAGCTCGATTCAAAGCAATGAGTGGAGCTTTTACCTCTTTAGGAGGAGACCTTTCGGCTATATCTATAAATCCTGCTGGAAGTACTATTTTTGCAGGAGGAGAAATTAGTGTAACTATCGCTAATAATAACACAAAGAATGCAGGAACTAGAACCATTAATTCTTCTGATTTTTCTTTTAGTCAATTTGGAATAGCCGTGCCTGTTCCCATAGGTAATGAAGGATGGAAGAATATTGCTTTTGGGTTCAACTATCAGCAAACACATAATTTTACTCCACAAGATATACATTATAGTGGACCGTCAAATAAGAATTTAGGAGATTATTTTCAATATTATGCTAATGGAATAGAACAAGAAAATTTAATGTTGGTAGAGTATGGGGCAGATAAGAGACCTTCACGAAGATGGCGACTAGATAATCTTTATAGTGCTTATGGTCAAGCAGTTAGGTTTAGTCCTTTTAAATTGCGAAATGCCTTACTAGGATATACTGTAGGGCTTATAAAACCTCAGAGTGGGAAAACAGCCATTGATCCTTCTATGACAGATGCTGAAGCAAATGCTGTGAAGAATGAAACAACTTATGTGAGTAATGTATCAGGCACTACCTTTCAGAATATCGAGCGTTATACAGAAGGAGGGGTGAATAGATATAATTTTAATTTTGCTGCAAGGTATGATATTTTTTCCTTTGGGATTAATCTTAATAGTCATAATGTGGATTACAGAGAAGTTACAAGACATAGGGAAAATTATCTGAATAATACAGCTTCAGGGGTTCGCTCAGCTTATTTTCAAAATGAACTTAAGACAACTGGAAGTGGTTTTTCTTTACAGCTAGGTGCTATAGCAAAAATAGCCGAGGGAGTACGTATAGGGCTTAGTTATACTTCTCCAACTTGGTATAATCTACAAGATGAAACCACTCAGTCACTAAGAGTTACTACGGAATCCAATGGAGATTTTTGGGCAAATCCTAATGTAGTAGCTGTTTATGATAGGTATCGTTTTCGTACACCAGCCTCTTGGACAGTAGGAGCTAGCTGGGTATGGAATAAGAGTCTAATCCTCAGTGGAGACTATATGTACAAAGGTTATGGTAAAATCCATTATAGCTCAGATAATTTGAAATCAGAAAATAGTATTATTCAACAGACTTTAGGAGATACTTCTACCTTACGTTTCGGAGCCGAATACCGTTTTCTGGTAAATAATAAGCTGAATTTATTTTTACGAGGTGGTTATCATTATCAGCAGAGTCCTTACAAAGGTGATGAAAAATATATTGGTAATTTGAATGGATTTTCTACAGGAACAGGGATAGCTTTTAAAGGAATGCGTTTTGACCTTTCTTATGATATAGCGAAACAAGATCACCAGCCACAATTCTATGAAAGTGTCTTGACAAGCTCTGCAAAATTTGAAAGAACATACCAAAATTTACTATTCTCATTTTCATTTAAGTTTTAAAGATTAATTGATTTATGAAAAGGTAACTCTTATTTCTTGGAGTTACCTTTTCTATTTTTAATTTATAACTTAGATAGATTTAACTTTTAAGCAATGAAGTATCACCTTTTAAATCTAAAAAAATATTTATTTCATCTAGTAATTCTTTTTCAG
>CAJPPS010000080.1 GCA_905372595.1 uncultured Capnocytophaga sp.
GAACAGAATTGTCCTTATTGTGAGTTGCTTTCAAAATATCTGTCAAAGTCGTAACTTTTTTCAAAAATAACAAATATAAATTCGGAAATTTTTCTTAAATTTGTAGCAAATTAAAAACAGCGCAAATTTACAACCGTATGAAACGCATTTTAGGCTTAGACTTAGGCTCTAACTCTATTGGTTGGGGGCTTATTGAACAAGATTTCCAGCAGAAAGAAGGAAAGATTATAGCATCTGGAAGTAGAATTATCCCAATGGATCAGGGAATTTTAGGGGATTTTGAGAAAGGAAATACAGTTTCCCAAACAGCAGAGCGAACTTTTTATCGCAGTACACGAAAGCTCCGACAGCGGCATTTGCTTCGTCGGGAACGGCTCCACAGGGTACTCCATATTTTAGGCTTCCTGCCCACTCACTACGATAAGCAGATTGATTTTTCAAAGAGATATGGAAAATTTGTAGATAATACAGAACCCAAGCTAGCCTATGAGGAAGGTAGATTCCTCTTTATGGATAGTTTTCAGGAGATGTTGAGTGATTTTAAATCACATCAGCCTGACTTATTCTATACCAAAAGGAATGGAGAAGAAAGTAAAATCCCCTATGACTGGACAATCTATTACCTTAGGAAGAAAGCACTTTCACAGAAAATCAGCAAAGAGGAATTGGCTTGGATTATTCTGAACTTCAACCAAAAAAGAGGTTATTACCAATTACGTGGGGAGGAAGAAGTAGAAAACCCTAACAAAGAAGTAACTTATTACTCCCTAATGGTTACCGAGGTTACCGCTGAAGCACCCAATAAAAAGGGAGAAATCTGGTATTCTATACAATTAGAAAATGGTTGGGTATATCGCCGTACAAGCAAAATTCCTTTAGATGATTGGAAAGGGAAGGTTCGCGACTTTATTGTTACTACTGAACTTGAAGAAGATGGAAGTATAAAGCGAGACAAAGAAGGCAAGGAAAAGCGTTCGTTCAGAGCACCTAGTGAAGATGACTGGAACCTACTTAAGAAAAAAACCGAGCAGGATATCAATACTTCGAAGAAGACAGTAGGTACTTATATCTATGATCATCTCCTGCAAAACCCTAATGAAAAAATCAAAGGAAAATTAGTTCGTACCATTGAGCGAAAATACTACAAAGAAGAACTAAAGGCTATTTTAGAAAAACAAATAGCTCTACAGCCTGAACTATTCACAGATCAATTGTTTGCCGATTGTATTCGAGAACTCTATAGCAAGAATGAAGCACAACAGCGAAACCTTGCAGCAAGAGATTTTGTACATTTGTTTGTAGAAGATATCATCTTCTATCAACGCCCTTTGCGCAGCCAGAAATCAACTATTGCTAATTGTAGCTTGGAATCTCGTTCCTACATAGATAAGGATAGCCATACCCGCAAAGAAGCCCCTTTGAAGGTATGCCCCAAATCTAACCCCTATTATCAAGAGTTTAGAGTACTCCAATGGTTGCAAAACCTCAAAATATACGAGATAGAGAGCGATCAGGAAGTAACCCATCAATTTATAAAGACCTTAGAAAACAAACAGCAACTCTTTGATTTTCTAATGGCTCAAAAAGAGATTGATTGTGAGGAATTATTGAAATATTTCCTGAGTCTAACTTATCCAAATGCCAAAGAAAAGGCACTAAAGAGTGAGCTAAAGAAATGGAAAGATACTTATCGCTGGAACTATGTATATGATATAGGAGAAAAATCGTCTAAAAAATATCCTATGAATGAGACAAGATATGATCTTAAGCGATATTTAGAAAAAGTAGCCAACTTACCTGATGATTTCCTTTCCCAAGAGGTAGAATATCTGCTATGGCATCTGATCTATTCGGTTACCGATAAGGTCGCATATGAAAAAGGTCTAAAGAAATTTGCTCAAAAACATCACTTAGATGAAGATTCTTTTGTAGAGAGCTTCAAGAAATTCAAACCCTACCCCAGTGAATATGGTAGTTTTTCAGAAAAGGCTATCCGAAAGTTGCTTCCACTGATGCGTTTTGGCTCCTATTGGGACTTCAATCATATAGATAAGAATACTCAAAAACGTATAGACGACCTTATTACAGGGGTAGAAAACGAGGAAATACGCACTATTCTTAGGGAAAAAGCTGAAAAATATCAGCTTGAGAAGGAAACTGATTTCCAAGACTTACCCCTTTGGTTAGCTCAATATGTTGTCTATAACCGACATGCAGAGGCTTCCTCTCTTGAGAAATGGACTTCAGTGAATGACTTGGAGACCTACCTTAATGAGTTCAAGCAACATTCTCTTAGAAACCCTATAGTAGAACAGGTAGTTACGGAAACCTTACGTGTAGTCAGAGATATTTGGCAACAATATGGGCAAGGGCAAGCCGATTTCTTTAATGAGATTCATATAGAACTTGGTAGAGAACTTAAGAAAACCGCTAAAGAAAGGGAAGATCTATCCAAGCAAAACCAAAAAAATGAAGATACCAACCTGCGTATCAGGGCGTTACTTGCAGAGTTAGGTGAAGATAGTACTATAGAAAATGTACGTCCCTACTCACTTATGCAACAGGAATTACTCAAACTATATGAGGAAGGCGTATTTAGTTCCTCTATGGAAATCGAAGATGATATAGAGAAAATACACAAGAAAGCTACTCCTAGCAAAGCAGAATTACAACGCTATAAGCTTTGGCTAGAACAAAAATACAAGTCCCCTTATACAGGACAAATCATATCTCTGAAAAGGCTCTTTACGGAAGATTATGAGATAGAGCATATTATCCCGCAAAGCCGCTATTATGATGATAGTCTTTCCAATAAAGTAATCTGTGAATCTGTTGTAAATAAAGCCCCTTACAAAGACAGGCAATTAGGTTTAGAATTCATTAAAAATCAAGGAGGAAGAATAGTTAAAGAACTCTCCAAAGAGAATAAAACCATAAAAATATTTACCGAGGAACAATACAGAACATTTATAAAGGAACATTATAGTAACAACCCTGCCAAAACAAAGAAACTTCTCTTAGAGGATATTCCTGAGAAGATGGTTGCCCGTCAAATGAATGATACACGCTATATCAGTAAGTATATTTCAGAGATTCTCTCTAAGATAGTACGTGAAGACGAGCGAGATGAAGGCGTTAATTCTAAGAATGTTATCTTATGTACAGGTAATATTACCTCTGCTCTTAAGCAAGATTGGGGTGTGAATGATGTATGGAATGACCTTATCTTGCCTCGTTTTGAGCGAATGAATAGCCTTACCCAAAGTACGCTCTTTACAACCTATAATGAAAGATATCAAAAATATCTACCCACAGTGCCTATGGAATATAGTAAAGGTTTCCAAAAGAAGCGTATAGACCACCGTCATCACGCTATGGATGCCATTATCATTGCTTGTACTACCCGAGAGCATATTAACTATATAAACAACCAACATGCCTTAGAGAAAGGAAAAGATAAAAAGGAAAAACAAGAAGAACGTGATAAAGTTAGAGAAAGACTTTGCATAAAAAAGTATAATAATAGAAGTGAAGGAAACTATAGTTGGATATTCAAAAAACCTTGGGATACTTTTACTCAAGAGGTACGAGCTGCCTTAGAAGATATTGTGGTAAGTTTCAAACAAAACCTACGTGTGATTAACAAGGCCACCAACTATTATGAACATTGGGTAGAGGAAAATGGTAAGCTCATTAAGAAAATGGTTAAGCAGGAGGGTACTAATTGGGCTATCCGAAAACCTCTGCATAAGGAAACTGTTTCTGGAAAGATTACCTTGGAAAGAGAAAAAGTAAGCGGAGGAAAAATCCTCACTGCTACTCGTAAGGCTATAGATAGTACCTTTACAGAGAAGGTTATTGAAGGCATCACCGATACAGGTATTCAAAAGATATTACTCAACTATCTCAAGTTCAAAAAAAATCCTGAAATAGCCTTCTCACCCGAAGGATTGGAAGAACTCAATAAAAATATCGCCCTTTATAACGATGGTAAGCCTCACAAGCCTATCTATAAAGTACGTATTTTTGAACAAGGAAGTAAATTTCCTTTAGGAGAAGCAGGTAATAAATCTCAAAAATATGTAGAAGCAGCTAAGGGTACCAACCTATATTTTGGAGTATATCAAGGAAAAGACAAACGTTCCTTTGCCACCATTCCACTCAATGAAGTGATTGAACGCCAGAAACAAGGTATGCCCTCTGTCCCTGAATATAATGAGAAAGGAGATCCCTTGCTCTTTAGCCTCTCTCCCTATGACTTGGTATATGTCCCTATAGAAGGCGAAATCATAGAGGATATTGATTTCCGAAATCTTTCCAAAGAACAAAAAGAAAGAATCTATAAAATAGTAAGTTTTACCAAAGGTAGGATTTATGGAATTCCTAATAAGGTTGCTGTTTCCATAGTGAATAAGATGGAATATACTCAACTCAATAAAATAGAATTTATCAAAGAAAAAGAAGTCTGTATCAAACTAAAAGTAGACCGTTTAGGGAATATCTGTAAAGCCTAAATTTCTTATTCATCTAATATCAATAAGCTATGTTGTACCGTTCTATTTATATAGGGAACCCAGCTTATTTAAAGTTGAAAGACAAACAATTAAAAGTTACCGATCCAGAAACCAAAGAAGAAAAAGGCAGTGTTCCTATAGAAGATATAGGGCTACTGATGCTTGACCATTACCAAATCACCCTCTCTAACCAGCTGATACAGGAACTGATGAAAAACAATGTGATCCTTATCAGCTGTGATGAGCGACACTTACCCTTGGCTGGAATGCTTCCCTTTAGTGGCAATACCCTCTTTTCTGAACGTGTAAAAACACAAATAGAAGTAAGTGAACCGCTAAAGAAACAATTATGGAAGCAAACCGTAGAGTGTAAGATACAAAACCAACTCAAGGTATTAGAACAATTAGGCAAGTATGCCTACCCTATGTATGAATACCTCAAAGAAGTGAAATCGGGAGATACCACCAATATGGAAGGAATTGCTGCACAACACTATTGGAAGTACCTTATTGACAATGATTTCCTAAGAGATCGATTTGGAGATTACCCCAATCCCTTTTTCAACTTTGGGTATGGGATACTCCTTAGTATCATAGCTCGCACCTTGGTAGATACAGGCTTGTTATTGGTCTTGGGTATCTTCCATCGCAATAAGTACAATCCTTATTGCTTGGCCAGTGATATTATGGAACCTTATCGCCCCATAGCAGATCTACTTGTGATGAAGTGGTTACAGCTACATCCTGAGAAACAAAGTCTAGACAAAGAGAGCAAAACCTTTTTGCTACAGATAGCTACTCAAGATGTAAATATAGAGAAATTGGTACGCCCACTTATCGTAGGGGTAAAAATGACCGCTTCTTCATTACTAAAATGTTATACAGGTGAAAAACGACAAATCTCCTATCCTGAATTATGAAAAGCGAACGTTTTAATTCTTATCGTCTTATGTGGGTATTAGTTCTTTATGATTTACCGATGGAAACAAAGAAGATGCGCAAGGATGCGCAGGATTTCCGAGAAGCTCTTGTAAAAGATGGCTTTGATTTGTTCCAATTTTCAATGTACATCCGCCATTGTCCCAGTAGGGAAAATGCCGAAGTACATATCAACCGTGTCAAACGATGGCTTCCCGAATATGGAAAAGTAGCTATATTGACTATTACCGACAAGCAATTTGAAGGAATAGAGATCTTCTATTGTCAAGCAAAAGAAGAGCCTCCTAAAGATTGTATCCAGCTCACTCTTTTTTAAACTATATTAGGAAAAGAAAAACCTTCTCTCTTATTTTCCAATGAAATAGGTACGGAAGGTTTTCTTTTTTCTATATCTTGTGATAACAAACAGAAAATCAATTTTTTAAAAGATTGAAGTTGTTGGAAATCACAAAGATACAAATTTTGAAAGTAATTCACAACAGAGAAAGGATTTGAAAGTTATATTAGACTGTTGTTGGAAATCACAAAGATACAAATTTTGAAAGTAATTCACAACAGTATCTCAATCATTGATAGCATATTAGTCGTTGTTGGAAATCACAAAGATACAAATTTTGAAAGTAATTCACAACTGCTTCGCCTGGTTGAATGCCTGCTGTATCGTTGTTGGAAATCACAAAGATACAAATTTTGAAAGTAATTCACAACTGGTATGTAAAAATAGGTTCTAAAAATGTAGTTGTTGGAAATCACAAAGATACAAATTTTGAAAGTAATTCACAACGTTCAGCAGGGTCTAAATCCTCAAAACGAAGTTGTTGGAAATCACAAAGATACAAATTTTGAAAGTAATTCACAACTTAGAGATGTAGCTAAAGATGTTACTATAGGTTGTTGGAAATCACAAAGATACAAATTTTGAAAGTAATTCACAACAATAAGAAGCCGTACATTAGTAATCTTGCTGTTGTTGGAAATCACAAAGATACAAATTTTGAAAGTAATTCACAACGATCCTACCGCTATTTCTATATTGAACACTGTTGTTGGAAATCACAAAGATACAAATTTTGAAAGTAATTCACAACACAAAATCAAGTACTTCTTGACTATTCTCGTTGTTGGAAATCACAAAGATACAAATTTTGAAAGTAATTCACAACGCATTTCAGAAACAAAAGAATGCCCTTGTAGTTGTTGGAAATCACAAAGATACAAATTTTGAAAGTAATTTATAACA
>CAJPPS010000081.1 GCA_905372595.1 uncultured Capnocytophaga sp.
TTGTAATTATTTTCGTACCTTTGCAAGGCAGTAGAAGCATTAAAAAATGATAAAACCGAAGACAAGAGAGCAGATAGAAATAATGTATGAGAGTGCTCAGGTAGTTTCTCGTACCTTGGGGATGCTCGCCAAAGAAATAAAGCCAGGGGTAACCACTCTTTATCTGGATAAGCTAGCAGAGGAATATATTCGTTCGCAGGATGCAAAACCGGGTTTTTTAGGGCTTTATGGCTTTCCTAATACCCTTTGTATGAGTCCGAATGCCCAAGTGGTACACGGAATTCCTAATAATAAACCCTTGCAGGAAGGAGATATTATCTCTGTGGATTGTGGAGCCCTTAAGAACGGCTATTATGGAGATCACGCTTATACTTTTCCTGTAGGTGAGGTCAGCGAGGAGGTAGCTCAGCTCTTGAGAGTTACCAAGGAATCTTTATATATAGGCATACGAGAATTCAAGCAAGGCAATAGAGTAGAGGATGTTGGCTATGCCATACAGAGCTATTGTGAGAGCTATGGTTATGGTGTTGTACGTGAATTGGTAGGACACGGAGTAGGTACCAAAATGCACGAAGACCCCGAGATGCCGAATTATGGGAAAAGAGGTCGAGGTAAGAAGTTTGTCGAAGGAATGGTGGTGGCTATTGAACCAATGATTAATATGGGCACGAAAAATATTAATCAGCTCCGTGATGGCTGGACAATTCTTACCCGAGATGGGAAGCCCTCAGCACATTTTGAGCACGATGTAGCCCTCATAGATGGTAAGCCAAGGCTTCTTTCTACCTTCAAATATATCTATGAAGCTTTAGGAATAGAATCTAACGAAGAAGAGGAATTTTTGTATAAGTAATGCAGCTGATAAAAACAGTTCTTAATGCCTTTCCCCGTCCTTGGCTTATCCGTGCTAGCTATTGGGTGCGTCCTCTCTTAGTCTATTATTATAAAGGGAATGCTTATACTGATCCTATTGATGGGCGTAGCTTTCGTACATTTTTACCCTATGGATATGGGAAAGTACGGGAAAATGTGCTTTCACCTTCTACTTTATCCTTGGAGAGGCATCGCCTCTTATGGCTTTATCTGCAGAGAAAGACAGATTTTTTTAAGGCATCTTTGCGAGTGCTACATATAGCTCCAGAGCAGGCTTTTTATAGAAAATTTAAAGAACAGACAAATCTACAATATATTACCTCAGACTTATATTCTCCTTTAGCAGATGTAAAGGCGGATATTTGTGATTTACCTTTTGAGGACGAGCAGTTTGATGTTATTTTCTGTAATCACGTGCTGGAACACATTCCAGATGATACTCAAGCGATGCGAGAACTCTATAGGGTACTTAGCAAAGGAGGCTGGGGAATCTTTCAGGTGCCTCAAGAGCTAGAACGGGCAGAAACTTTCTCGGATGATACTATTACAGATCCTAAAGAACGGGCTCGTATCTTTGGACAATATGACCACGTGCGCATCTATGGGAAGGATTATTTTGATAAACTTCGTTCTATAGGTTTTGAGGTAATCCCAACTCCTTGTAGGGAAATAGCCTCTGAAGAGGAAATCAAAAAATATCGATTGGTAGCAGAAGAAATACTCCCTATTGTAAGGAAATAGCACCTTAGCAATAGGGAAGTTTATCAAAACTATAACAAAAACAACTTCTTAACTTATAGGAAGAAAACAATCAGTAATTGAGCCACCATAATACGCATAAAGGTAGTTAGAGGATATACACTTGCATAGGTAAGGGCAGGCACATCTGAACCTGTGATATCATTGGCAAAGGCAAGTGCAGGAGGGTCTGTAGAGGCACCTGATAGAAGCCCACAAGTCTCCAAATAATTGAGTTTTCCTTGAGAACGAGAGATAAAAGCTGTGACTAATAAAGGAACCAGCGTAATAATAGCTCCAAGTCCCATCCAGAGAAGCCCATCTCCTTCAGTAATGGTTCGGATAAAATTCTTTCCAGCATCTAAGCCTACACTGGCTAAAAAGAGTACTATTCCTATTTCACGAATCATTAGGTTAGCACTCTGTGATACATAATGGGTTACTGAAAAGCGTCCTCCATAACGACTGATAAGAATTGCCACAATCAGAGGACCTCCAGCAAGACCTAATTTTACAGGAACAGGAATACCAGGTATATGGAAAGGAATGCTTCCTACTAAAACCCCCAAGGTAATTCCTAGGAAAAGTTCTGCAATGTGAGGGGTACTGAGTCGTTTTTTGGAATTACCAAACTCTTTAGTAGCCTCTTTAATATGTTCCTCATTTCCTACGACAGTGATAGTATCTCCAAATTGAAGCTTTGTATCGGCAGTGGGGATAAATTCAATTCCAGCCCTATATACACGAGTAACTGTAACTCCAAAACGCCCATAGATGTTCATCTCGGATAGTTTCTTAGTGTAAGCTTCTTTTTGAGTTACATTGATACGACGGGAGATAAATTTTTTCTCACTGGTAGCTTCAGGGAAGTATTCTTCAGTTCGGACTTCAGCTCCTATAAGGTTACTGAGTTTTTCACTATGTTGCTTATCTACTACAAAAAGAATAATATCACCTTTTTCTAGAATTATATGTTCATTAGCGAGTATAACTTCTTCATTTTTAAAGATTCTAGAGCAAATAAAATCAAAATCCAAAGTCTGATGAATAGTATTTACTTTCTTACCGAAAAGAGCTGGATTTTCAAGCTTAAAGGCTATACGTACAATGGAGGAGTGTTCTCCACGGTGCTTGAAGCTATGTAGGCGTTTTTCGGCTTCAATGTTAATCTTCAGAAAAGCTTTCATAACTAGCATAACAATGATAATTCCTAACACCCCGAAAGGATAAGCAACGGCGTATCCTGTGGAGAGTACGGCATCGGTACCTTCTAGAGTGGTCAAATCATTTAGGGTAGCTTGAGCGGCTCCTAACCCAGGTGTATTGGTAACAGCTCCAGACATAATCCCAACCATTGTTGCCATATCAATCCCTGTGAGGTAGTGGATGCTAATAACAGTAAGCACACATAGAACTACTGAGAGTATAGCCAAAGCATTGAGCTTAATTCCTTCTCTTTGAAAAGAGGCAAAAAAACCAGGACCTACTTGCAAACCGATTGTATAGACAAAGAGAATCAGCCCGAATTCTTTTACAAAGTGTTGTACGTGTCCATTTACTGTAAAGCCAAAATGAGAGGCTGTTATTCCGGCAAAAAGAACACAGGCAATTCCAAAAGATACACCGAAAATACGTATCTTTCCGAGAGCTACTCCTATGGCAATGACAATGCTGTAGATGATTACAGTATAGGCTACACTCTCGTGATCATTCATTAACTTCAGAAACCAGTCCATAAACTAATGAGTTGTCAGTTTGTAAGTAGATATTTCTTTTTAAATGATAATTATTCTTCTTTTTCTTTAGAAAGAAATCCTTTTTCTAGAGAGCTGGCATCTAGTGCGTTAGCAACAAGTTCTTGGTTTTCCTTACGTTTTCTATAGATATCAACTGCCATATATACAGCCTCTCTGAAAGAACTTTCGTCAGCAATTCCTTTGCCTGCAATCCCATAGGCGGTTCCGTGATCTGGAGAAGTACGTACCTTGGAGAGTCCTGCAGTGAAATTTACGCCTTTTCCAAAAGACATTATCTTGAAAGGAATCAGCCCTTGGTCGTGATAGGGAGCTATAACTCCATCAAAATGCTTATAATCAGCTACAAAGAAGCTATCAGCACTATAAGTACCAAAGACTAAAATTCCCTCTTTGTAGAGCTTTTCAATTACAGGATGAATAATTTTTGCTTCTTCATTCCCAATTACACCTTGGTCTCCGCAGTGAGGATTGAGTCCTAATACAGCTATTTTAGGGCGAATAATGCCGAAATCCATACGCAGAGAAGCTTCCATTAGGCGTATTTTCTTTTCTACAAGTTCAGGAGTAAGGCTTTTGGCAACCTCCTTTAAAGGGAGATGGTCGGTAAGTAAACCTACACGTACTTCATCAGAAACCATAAACATAAGGCTTTCCCCTTCTAGTTCTTGAGCTAGATAGTCCGTATGTCCTGGAAAGTGAAAGCTTTCAGATTGGATATTCTTTTTATCAATAGGAGCTGTAACAAGTACATCTACAAAGTTCTCTTTCAGAGCACCAACGGCAGCTGTAAGGGATTCCAAGGCACACTTGCCACTCTCTGGCGTGGGAGTTCCCAGCTGTATTGTAGGAAGCTCTTTCCAGATATTCATTACATTGATTTTGTGATCAATGATAGCACTTAATTGAACAATGCCATTATACGAGAATTCTAAGTTAAGCTGTTTTTTAATAAAAGCAACTACTTTATTAGAGGCAAAGAGCACAGGGGTACAGAATTCGAGCATTCTCTCATCGGCAAAAGTCTTCAGAATTACTTCTAATCCTACTCCATTGAGGTCTCCTACTGAAATCCCTATACGAATATTTGTTTTTTCGGTCATTTTTTATTTAATTTGCATCGCATTTCAGTGCGTGCGATTGGAGGTGCAAAAATACATAAATTTATTGAATAATGTTCACAGGAATTGTTGAAAAAATTGGTCGTGTGGCAAAAATTTCTTCCCAAGAGAAGAACTGTCACTTTTTTATAGAAAGTGAGCTTGCCTCTGAGCTTAAGATAGACCAGAGTGTGGCACACAATGGGGTATGCCTTACTGTAGTAGGTATTGAAAATAATACGTATGAAGTGGTTGCTATAGATGAAACCCTCCAAAAGACCGCCTTAGGTACTTGGCAGGTAGGGGATAAGGTCAATCTGGAACGCGCTATGAAGCTCGGTGACCGTTTGGATGGGCATATTGTACAAGGGCACGTGGATCAAACGGGCATTTGCCATTCCATAGAGGATGCTCAGGGAAGTCGTATTTTTACTTTTCATTATGATTCTTCTTTGGGGAATATGACCATCGAAAAAGGCTCTATCACTGTCAATGGGGTGAGCCTTACCGTAGTAAATTCTCAAAAAGGAGCCTTTTCAGTGGCTATAATCCCTTATACTTATGAGCATACTTGTTTCCATACTCTTAAGGTGGGAGATAAGGTCAATTTGGAATTTGACGTCATAGGTAAGTATGTCTTGGCTAAGGTAAATGCATTAGAAATCAGGGGCTAAGAACTATGAAAAGAAAACTTACACTGTTTTTTCTTTTATTTTCATTGACAGCTGTTGCACAGGAGGGCTTCTATGTAGGGTTAGGAATAGGAGCGGGGCTTCCTTTGGGAGAAAACCGGACAACAGGGGTGATGATTACTCCTATTTCGCTTTTACTTCAGGATAAAGGAATTGAGAATAGCCTTACAATCTTAGCTGGATTTCAGATAGCTACCAAAAACAAATATCCAGCTCTCTATCAGCGACCTACAGGTACTTATAAGCTCCCTCCTGGGGAATTTACTCCTGTGCCTGAGTATGAATATTTTACTTCTAACAAGAATGCTCTTTCAGGAGGATATGTACTTTTGGAATATGAAAGATACCTCTTAGGAGCCGATGATTACCAGTTAGGAGCTTTGCTTTCTTTGGGTATTGGTAATGTTACCTTCTCTCCCAAAGATGATTTTCTAAAGGATAGAAAGGATATAGATAAAAATCAGAAAAATCAAGCAATTTTAGCTATAGGACTGCAGAATACTTTCTATTTTAATAGAGGAATGGCTCAGTTAAGCCTTCAGTATGGGTTACAAAACCCAACAATTGAGAATAGAACACCTTCTTTAAGAGGAAATTACCTTATTTTGCGATTATCTTTCTCAAGTTTATGGTTTAATTCACTTTTGATGGAGGATATAGAGGAACTATTTTAGAAAAATGTAAAAATAAAAAACAATGACAAATCAAATTCCCCGAGACTGGAACGTCTACCGGAGCTGGCTTGACGATGATCCTGCCGTATTTCGATTGAACTTAGCCCTTGATAAAGTAGCTCCTATACAGGGCTTCTCCTACTGTGTCAGGATTACAGTAGAACTAAAAAATCCTGATGAACGAGGTTTCTCCACCGATGAGGAACGTCCTACCATTTATGCTATAGAGGACAAAATATTCCGTCCCTTAGAGTCCGATAAGGATATATTGGTAGCGGTGCTTACTGCGCGGGGTGAAGTTACTTGGTATTTTTATTCACAAGCACCTGAGCACCTGCAAGAGCGATTGAGTGCCAGCTGGGATAGCGAGTTTGGTTACTCCTATCAGGTGGAGTGTTCTGAGGATAAGCAATGGAATTTCTTCTTGAAGGGTTTGTATCCTAATATTTATGAAAAGCAGACCATCTATAATCGTGAGATTCTTTCCGCTTGTGAGAAATATGGCGACCAAGTAGAGGTGCCACGCCCTATAGAGCATTGGCTCTATTTTGATACTGAGCAGGATATGCTCAACGCTATAGAAAAAGCAGCAGCTTTAGGCTTTACTGTGTATAGTAGTAAAAAAGTAGTGCCAGAAGAGGGCAAGGAGCAGCAAGAAGATTTGGGCTATTGTCTTATTCTCTCCAAGGAAAATACGCCAGTCCAAATAGATGGAGATACTTGGGACTTGATAGATATCGCCTTAGATACTCACGGTAATTATGATGGCTGGGAAACCATTTTAGTAAAAGAAAAAACAAATTAATTATACCAAATCAAATGAAAAAGATTATTTATATTCTGGTAGCATC
>CAJPPS010000082.1 GCA_905372595.1 uncultured Capnocytophaga sp.
GCATATTGCTAGTTACAAACTCATAATCATCTCTACTGAATACCGCTTCAAATTCCTCAGGAGTGATTACGAAATTAAAACTTTTGTGCCAAGTGTTTGCAAAATACATAATTCAACGATTAATGTTCAATGATTAACTCTCATAATAGTAAGATTGCTCTATACCTTTGAAAATCACATCTCGGTCATTTACTTTATCTGTAAGAGCTGGTTGCAGTAAAAAGCGCAATTCCAAATCGTTAATAGGGCTACGCTCTATAGCTTGTAGATAGGCTTCTTTTTCTATAAGTTGCCAATCTATCACCTTTGCCAAACGCTTTTTTAGTATCATATCCAACCAGATACGAGTAGATCGTCCATTGCCTTCCATAAAAGGATGGGCTATATTCATCTCCACATATTTGGCTACAATTTCCTCAAAAGTATTTTCAGGCATTTGGTCTATTACAGGTAGGATTGCGTGTAGAAACATTGCATTAGCAAAACGAAATCCACCTTTGCTGATATTTTGGTGGCGTATCTTCCCTGCAAAATCATACAAACCCTCAAAAAGATAGCGATGTATCTCGCATAATCCTTGAGTGGTACCGACCTCTATTTGATCTATTGCTCCACTTTCAAAAAGCTTATAGGCCTTTTGCAGACTTTGAGCATCAATTTCTTGAGTATTCATTATCTATTTTCTTTGTTTAGTACATATACCAAGGACGTATGTCGCTCCCCTATAAGAGGAAACAAGAAATCCTCAAGGGTATGATGATAGCGAAAACCGCATTTTTCAATAACCCGTCGTGAGGCTATATTTTCCTTGTATACACTCGCCCACAACCCTGTAAGATGCAACTCCTCAAAGGCATAGTGTATAACTTGTAATGCAGCTTCTGTCATATACCCATTGCCCCAAAAGTTTTCTCCTAACCAATAACCTACTTCGGCTTCATTTTCACCTACAGAAAGCCTACTTTCTCCTTGAAAAAGGAGGCCTATACTCCCAATAAGGGTGTTATCAGATAGGCAAATAGCGAAAGAGTGAGGCCTGCGAAGTACGTTTTCAATAATCTCTCGGCTCTCTTCTACACTTTTGTGAGCAGGCCAACCGCACCTTTTGCCTATAATAGGGTTATGTGCTTGTGTATATAGCGCCTGGGCATCGGAAACTTCCCAAGGACGAAGCAAAAGACGTGTAGTGAGAAGTGTTTTCATTTGTTTTATTATATTTGTTAATGGTTATTTTCCCTTTTTATTACTTGCTATTATATGCTTGATATCCTGATCCAATTGCTTAATGCTCTGAAAATGTTCTATCTCTCGTTGATGTTCCTTATAGCGTGTATATTCTTGAGTTGCTTTCTCTATGGCTAACTCATGAGAGATAGTACCTGCATGTTCAAGAATATTCTTCTCGTTCATAGTAAGTACTAAGCGGAGTTTCTGTATCCAGTCTCGCATATACATAGGCTTCTCGGCCAGTGCCTGTGCTTCGGCATAGGCAAGGAACTGTTCTACAATGAGTTTCAGCATATTAATTTCCTCTTCATTTAAGTAATTTTTGCCGATAAGAGCATCGGCTTTGGTTACTTTTCCTTCTTTCTCCGTAGAAGTTAGTCCCATCATAGGAAGTTGTGCATTGGCACGATAGAAAAGCAATTCAGCAGCTGTCTTACCACTTACTGCCCAAAGCAACTTGTTTTGTATCTCCTTATAAAATGCTATTGTCATTTTATCCGAAGGGTTATAGTCAATACTCGTAGCATAAATGTCCTTTATTTGTTGATAAAAGAGCTTTTCTGACAGACGTATTTCACGGATACGCCCTAAGAGTTCTTTAAAGTAGTTATAAGACGATCCTGTCTTAAACCGCTCATCATTTAGAACAAATCCCTTAATAATATATTCTTTCAGTTGCTGGGTTGCCCAAATACGGAACTGGGTACCTTGCTGAGATTTTACTCGATAGCCTACAGAGATAATAACATCAAGATTATAATAATCTATGTTTCTTTGAACGGTTCTCTCGCCTTCTACTTGAACTGTTGCAAAATTTGCAACAGTTGCAACAGTAGCCAACTCCCCCTCTTCAAATACATTTTTTATATGTCTGGATATAGTAGATTTGTCTCGTCCAAAAAGAGTAGACATTTGTTCTAAGGTTAGCCAAACGGTGTCCTGTTCAAAACGAACATCTATTTTAATACTCCCATCTTCAGATTGATAGATGAGCATTTGGTCATTATTGACTTTCACCATTACTTTATCTTACTCTTAAGCTCTTCTAACATTTGGATTTGTTCTTTGACAGTAGCGGTATCTGTAAGTTTTTTCTTTTGAGCAATCCCTTCGTCTAACATTTTTGCTAAATCCTGCTTCACTTTTTCGTCATTTTCCTCTTGGGTATAATCCTTGAGAGCTTGCTGTACCTGCTGAACAAGGGAGGTATTATCCAAGCTCATTGCCCAGAGATAGGCTTTCTTGAAATCAGAGGCTCTTTGAGGCTCATCCTCTACAAGGAAAGAGTAATTGACTAAGTAAGGCATCATCGAAGGGAGGTATTTGTCCATTTTGTACTGGGTAATGACACTGACAAATCCTAAGAGCTGATCACCCTCAAGGTCAGCTGGGTTCGCCTTTTCTAAGAACTGCTTAGCACGGCTGGGATTGGTTCGTGCAATCCCATCAAGAGCGGCATTTTTAATAGCTGCTGAAGGAACAGTAAGTGCTTTTTCATACAGAGCAGTGTAGCGCTTATCTTCTTGGTTGTTCAAGACCCAGATAGCGGCAGCACGAGCGAGATTCTCAGGGTCAGAAGTAGCGATTTTCTCTACCAGAGCTAAGTCCTTTTTGGTGAGCTGATAACCTTCAAGAAGTTCCAAAGCAGCCTTACGTATCTTGAAATAAGGGTCGCGTAGGGCGGCTAAGACCACCTCTTTGCCCTTGCCTGCTTCCAAATAGGAAATGGCTTCTAAGCGACTTTTCAGCTCGGGAGCGTGCTGTATCTGGAAGAGGTATTCCTTAATTGTTTTAGGGTATTGTTCTTGCATCACCACTATCCCTTCTGGGTTGATATTCACCAAGGCAGGGGCTTTGCTCACTGCAAAGGTAAAGGCATTTTCCTGACGAGCATCTACCCATACTGTGTGGCGAATAGGCTTGCTATCCAGATAGATATCAATATCCAAAGGAAACTGGAAATAGAGGTCTTCACTCTGGAGCTGAGTAATTTTTACTCTAAGTAGTTTTTGGGCGGTATCATAGTGTTTTTCTACCTTTACAGTAGGATTTCCATTGCCAAAGTACCATTGGTTAAAGAACCAGCTAAGGTCTTTCCCACTTATCTTCTCAAAGGAAAGGCGTAGCTGATGGGCTTCTCCATTGCTGTATGCGTATGTTTTGAGATAGTCAGTAATAGCCTGAAAAAACGCCTCATCACCAAGGTAGTGACGAAGCATATGTAGGATAGCTCCTCCTTTGTTATAGGAGACCATATCGAACATATCATCAGTGGAAGTATAGTCAAAACGCACCAAGTCCTTCTTGAAATCATCAGGGCGCTGGTGGTACTGTTGGGTATTGTTGCGTAGGTGGTAGTCAGCGACATCTTTACCATATTTGTGAGCGAGCCAAAGGTATTCGCTATAGTTAGCAAAGGATTCATTAACGGTAAGGTTTGCCCAGCTTTCAGCAGTAACAAGGTCTCCAAACCAATGGTGTGCCAGCTCGTGGGCGATGATGTACTCCCAATAGTTCTGGTCATTAAGAGCTTCCTCACTTTGGTAGGCACTTTCCGAATGGCTTACGGCAGTGGTGTTCTCCATAGCTCCGGTAACAAAATCACGTACAATAATTTGTGCATACTTTGCCCAAGGATAATCATAACCAAAACGCTCAGAGAAGAAGGTCATCATCTCGGAAGTATTACCAAAGAGCTTCTTGGCAAGAGGTGCATAGTCCTTCTCTACATAGTACTCTACAGGTACTTTCCCTCGCCAAGGAGTATCCTTCACTACGGCAAATTCTCCTGCCCCCATAAAGAAGAGATAAGGAGCGTGGGGCTTATCCATCACCCAATAGTCAGTGCGTAGATTTCCGTTTTTCTGAGAGCTTTTCAAAAGTCCATTGGAGAGAGTTACGAAGGAATCGGGGACGGTCATTTCAATCTCTTGAGTGGTCTTCTGATTGGGCTTATCAATGGTCGGGAACCAGCAGGAGGAACTTTCGGCTTCTCCTTGTGTCCATATTTGGCGGGGATAACCCTCTGGCTTACCTTCAGGATTGATAAAATAGAGCCCTTTAGTATCAGAAATGGACAGATTTCCGTTATTAGGCACTTTTTCGGGTTGGGCGGTATATTTTATATATACAGTATAGTTTTCGTCTTTTTGATACTTCTTAGGAAGTTTGATACGTAGGAGATCGTCCTTATAGGTATAAGGGAGGTTTTGTAGCTTACCTTTTTGGTCAAGAGCTACTTGGTGGATGAGCATCGTTTTGGCATCAAGGATAAGACTATCCGTAGGATAGAAAAAAGGAGCTGCAGTGAGCCATTCTTCGCCATTTAGAGTTTGATTAGAAAAGTTAAAATCCACCTTAAGCTTGGTGTGTCTTAAAGCTGTTTTTTTCTCTGGAGTTGCACGATAGAAGTTTCTTCCTGAAGTATCTGTTTGTGCAAAAGCGTAGCCTGAAGCAAGAACGCTCATTAATAAGAGGGTTATTTTCTTCATCTGAAAAAGAATATTAAAAGCGCAAATATACATTTTTTTATTGTAACTTTGTGTCCATTTAACAAACCGTTTATGAAATATTTCTCTTACCTTACGTTCCTATGTTTCCCCTTTATAAGTATGGGGCAGACAGATACGCTTTCAGTAGTAGGAGAACCCCTACCTGAAGTAAAAAGGAGTGAGCCGGCCGACTTAGACAAAACTATCTCCAAAATATGGGAATTGGACAAAGAGGATCAGCGAGGTACTTTCCGATTCTTGGAATACCTGCCTATGTATGCCCTACCTTTTCGCTTTACTGACCAACCAACCGAACAGCCTGTAAGCCTAAACCCTACCCGCCCTATACCCGAGCGTCGCGATTATCAACATATGGAGATGAAATTCCAAGTGAGCCTCAAAGCCAAGATTATGCAGGATGCTTTTGGAAAAGGTGATGTATGGGTAGCCTTTACCCAACAAGCGTATTGGCAGATGTACAATGGAGAGCTTTCTCGTCCCTTTCGTGAGATTAATTATGAACCAGAGCTTATATTTACCTATCCTATGAACCTATCAGCAGGACACTTTAAGTTCAAGATGCTTGGACTTTCGGTGAATCACCAGTCCAATGGTAAGGAAGCTGCCCACTCTCGTAGCTGGAACCGTTTTATCCTTATGGGAGTAGCCTCTTGGAGAAATAGTATTATCACAGCTCGGCTATGGAAACGATTTTCAGAAAAACCTATAGAGGATGATAATCCTGAGATAGAGAACTATATAGGTAGAAGTGAAGTACGAGTGGCGATTCCCTTCCGTAAGAATATCTTTTCTTTCACCGTTCGCAACAATCTGAATTTCAATCATAATAGAAGTCATATAGAACTTGGGTGGATATACCCCCTTAACCGAGACCTACGCTTAATATTACAAGCTTCTCACGGTTATGGTGATTCTCTGATTGACTATAATTACAAGCAGACTATCCTAGGAGTAGGATTCACCTTCCTTAACTTATAAGAAAAAAAGCGGGACATTGCCCGCTTTTTACTTCTTTTTTATATTAATAAGTATATTCTCGAGTGTAGTCTAAAGTCTCCGCTCCATTGTTATCCTGAGTATACCTTTTTTCCTCTTTTACATAGCCTTTTTCATTGTAAGTATAGGCATTTCTACGAATATTTTGGCTACCACCAGGAGTATATCGCACTTTTTCAGTAAGAACATTGTTTCTTGAAAAACTGCTATCTAAAAAGTAATCAGGGTTTAGCTTTTGAGCTAGCTTCAGAGCATTAGCATTAGGCTTATCATCATAAGTATATTCCTTAAGGACAACTCCTGATCGTTCTACTTTTATTAGGTTTTCATTCTCTATAGTATAAACCTTAGAACTCAATTCATTACCGGTTTTACCCCCTTGTGCATCTCTGATATAAGTGTTAGTATTCACTGTAATCTGGTTACCTGCATAATTGAATTCATCCTCTGTAACTCGTGTTTTAGGTCCTTCATTGCTACTTAAGGGCTCTTCTTTTACCATTTTCCTTAGCTGACTTCCTTCATAAGTATAGGTAGTGATAGTACTTCTTGTATTTCCCTCATAAGTTCGAGTAGTTTTGGTAAGCTTTCCACCTTCATATTGATATTCTTCTGTATATTTTTCTCTTGCAGATACATAAGTCGTCTTTTGAGGAAGCTCTCCATTATAGGTTAGTGTCTGTTGGGTACGTCTAGTTCCTCCCGTTACTTCATATTCAATTGCTTCAAAGTAAAGAAGCTTTCCTCCCTGAATGGTATAGGTAGTCTCGTACTCTACTCTTCCAGAGGGTGATTTTGCAACTATTTTCTTAGGAAATGTACCTTCTGCAATGTAGGTATTGTTATCATCTCCTGATTTGCTACAGCTTACCAAAGCTGTAACTGCTAAAAGGCTTGCTAATAATTTCTTCATTATTATATGGTTTTGAAACT
>CAJPPS010000083.1 GCA_905372595.1 uncultured Capnocytophaga sp.
TATCTGATGTTTTAGGCGATGTGTCAAATGTATTGTCAAAGCAAAAAGGGGTAATGTATCAGATGTGTTGTTAAAATTTCAATAGCCTACTAATCAATACAAAAAGAAATGTCCTACTATTTCTCTTTATCCACTATAGAGATAAGCGTTTTTAAAGGCTAATTGATATAAGGCAAAAGCAACACGTTTGCGCTAGTGGGGAACTATCACCTGAAGTTTTACAAAACTAAATAAAGAATAATGAGCTATAGAATATTTATTGGGAATGATATTGATAAATTATCTGATTTTATAGAATTATATATTTTTAATAAAACAGAACATATCAATTTATTTAGAACATTGAAGGAGTTAAAATTACTCTTTCCTATAATTAGAGAATTAGAAGATTATAGTGAAGATGTCAATTTGTATAAAAAGGAAATTGAAGAACTGATAGAAGAGATAGAGAAGATACAAAAAAATGACAGCTTAAAAAATAATTATTTTTTGGGTTCTTTATATATTAGTGCTAAAAAAGCTTTAGATAAACATTTACAATTAATATGTATAGGAGGGGAAGATTAAGAGGTAAAGGAGAAATATTTCAAACGTACTGATAGAACTATTTTTGCATAAAAAAATAATAGATTCAATTTCTATTGTATAATTTTTGCGTATCTTTGCCCTTTCAAAAGTTAAGATGAAACACTTAGAAGCCATAGGGCGTTATTTCCTAATGATATACGAAGTCTTTCGTAAGAGAACAAAATGGTCAATGACTAAGAGGCTCATTATGAAAGAAATAGATGACCTTATGTTTGGTTCTTTAGGAATAATAGCCTTTATATCCCTCTTCGTTGGGGCGGTAATTGCCATCCAAATGGCGTTGAATATTGATAATCCTCTTATTCCTAAGAGCTTGATAGGTTTTGCTACACGGCAGACAATTGTTTTGGAATTTGCACCTACTTTTACGTCTATTATTGTAGCAGGAAAGGTAGGTTCCTTTATTACCTCTAGCATAGGAACGATGAGAGTAACTGAACAGATAGATGCTCTGGATATAATGGGAGTTAATTCTTTGAATTACCTTATATTCCCGAAGATTATAGCGCTGCTTTTGTATCCTTTTGCGATTTCCTTGGCGATGGCTCTGGGTATCTATGGAGGCTATATAGCGGCTACAATGGGACATTATGCTACCTCAGCAGAGTTCTTGGAAGGGCTTAAGCTACAATTCCGCGCTTTTGACATTACTTATGCCTTTATCAAAAGTATTATTTTTGCTTTTGTATTAGCAACTATTCCAGCTTATCACGGCTATTATATGAAAGGGGGCGCACTGGATGTGGGCAAAGCTAGTACCACTTCTTTTGTATGGACGAGTGTAGCGATTATTATTATTGATTTTATTATTACTCAAATTCTTCTTACGTAAATGATTGTTGTTCAGGATATAAAAAAATCTTTTGAAGGAGTGGAAGTTCTTAAAGGAATTTCAGCTACATTTCACAAGGGTAAAACGAATCTTATCATTGGGCAGAGCGGTTCAGGTAAAACGGTCTTCCTCAAGACACTACTGGGACTTCACACTCCTGATAGTGGAAATATTATCTATGATGGGGTTAAGTATGCCGATATGAATAAAGAACAACGCCGAAGGCTCCGACAAGAGATGGGAATGGTCTTTCAGGGAAGTGCTCTTTTTGACTCAATGACAGTAGAGGAGAACGTAATGTTCCCTTTGCAAATGTTTTCCTCACTTTCACCATCAGAGATGAAGGATCGTGTGGATTTCGTATTGGAAAAGGTGAATCTAGTCAATGCACATCACAAGAAGCCCTCTGAAATATCAGGAGGTATGCAAAAGCGAGTAGCTATCGCACGTGCAGTGGTGAATGCTCCTAAATATCTCTTCTGTGATGAACCCAATTCTGGGCTCGATCCTAAGACAGCAATAGTCATAGATAACCTTATCCACTCAGTTACACAAGAGTTCAATATCACTACGATTATTAATACTCACGATATGAACTCTGTGATGGAGATTGGAGAGCAGATTATTTTCTTAAAGAATGGTTATAAAGAATGGGAAGGAAGCAAAGAGACAATATTCAGAACTGATAATGAAGCGGTTACTGATTTTGTATATTCTTCCGAACTCTTCAAAAAGGTAAGGCAAATGTATCTTCTTGATAACCATTAGGTATTACATCCCTATAAGTTTCCTATATTCGTCTGCTTTTAGGAGCGTATCTAGCTCACTTGGGTCAGAGGGTTTTATTTGTATAATCCAAGCTTCGTAAGGAGACTTATTAATTTCTTCAGGCTTTCTTACAAGGTCTTTGTTAAAATCTATAATTTCTCCTGAAAGGGGCATAAAGAGGTCTGAAAGGGTTTTTACAGCTTCTACAGTACCAAATACCTTGTCCTTTGGGAGAGTTTCTCCTAAGGTTTCTACCTCTACATATACAATGTCACTAAGCTCACTTTGAGCAAAGTCTGTAATTCCTGCGTAGAATAATTCACCTTCTTTCTTCACCCATAGGTGCTCTGGCGTGTAATGGAGTTCTTCTGGAAAATTCATATATAAAAAGTTAATAATATTTGGTCGCAAAGATAAGGAATTTTCAGAAAAAAAGTGGAAATTATTTTGCCTTTCCTCTCGTTTTTTTCAATAAAAATTCCTATCTTTACACCTTAATTATGATAATAATAAATTTCTATTAATAAAAGAACTTATGAGAAAAAAAGTAATTGCAGGAAATTGGAAAATGAACAATGATGCTGGGCAATCCGCAGAGCTCATTGCCGCTTTGCTACAGAAGCTCCCACAGACTAAGGCAGAGGTGATTATAGCCCCGTCTTTTGTGAATCTGGCTTTAGCAGTAGAAAAAACAAAAGGGAGTCCTATTGTGGTAGCTGCACAGAATATGAACTTTGCTGAAAAAGGGGCTTTCACTGGAGAAGTATCCGCTTCTATGCTTGAGGCTATAGGGGTTAGAACCACTATCTTAGGACACTCCGAACGTCGTGAGTACTTTAATGAAACGGACGAAAGTCTTGCCAAAAAGGTGGATACTGCCCTTGCTCATCAGTTCCGTATCATCTTCTGTATAGGGGAGAAACTTGCCGAACGTAAGGCAGAGAAACACTTTGAAGTGGTGCAGCGCCAAATAGAAAAAGCTCTTTTCCACTTACCTGAGGATGCTTGGAAGCATATTGTACTTGCTTACGAACCAGTATGGGCTATTGGTACGGGTGAGACAGCTACTCCTGAGCAAGCGCAAGAGATACACGCTTTTATCCGCAAGACTGTAGCGGATAAGTATGGCAAGGAAGTGGCCGATAATCTCACTATTCTATATGGTGGCAGCTGTAATGCCAAGAATGCGGCTTCTCTTTTTGCTAATCCTGATGTAGACGGAGGCCTCATAGGAGGAGCTGCCCTTGTAGCAGATGATTTTATCTCCATTATTCAGGCGATGAAATAAGTCAAAAATATTTACCAAGAGGGATAGGGGAGACTCTATCCCTTTTTTAAACTTATAGATATGAAAAAAATGACTTTTATTCTGCTATTCGGTTTGTTCTCTTCAGCTATGGCACAGCCTTGTACCTATAAGGATGTATTAAGCAAAATGACCCTCTTCTATGAAAAAACCTATCCCTCCAAGATAGATATTCAGAAGGCGGACTTCACCTCCATTATTCTCAATCAAAGTACAGATTATTTAGGGGCTATAGGGGTTCATAAAAAACGCTTAGTGGTCTTGATTTCTTCTGCTAAGCGCAATCCTCAGAATCCTTTGGTGTATGAAGTAGCAGGGAAAACACGAGTAGGGAAGAATATCAGACAATTCAAGGGAAGTATAACCCTTACCCAACTTATCTCAGGCAAACCAGAAGACCCCACAAATGATCTCTACACAGAAAATAGTGGTGTACAGGAGGAAGGCGTGGCTGTGGGCGATTTCATTTTGGACGAATATGAAGACCTCCCAGCCACTGGCGTATTCAAGGGCAAAGTACTCTTATGGTGGTTTCTCTCCAAAAAGGGAAAGATAGAATATAATGATGGCTATCTTATGGCAGATCCTTACTTGAATAATGCCTATATAGGGACTTGGACAAGCAAGCAAACACATAAGTCTCAGCAAGTGAGTTGGGGGCACTATCGTGTTCCCTGTGCAGGTGATTTGGATATGGGTGCAGGAGAATTTTCCCCTGCCCCTGAGTATTATAAATATGGTTGGGACGAATATATCCAAGAGATTAGAAAGAAGTATCCCGATGCTTATAAAGATTAAAAATATGAAAAAACTATTACTACTCATTACATTCCTGAGTTCTTTTTTTGTAAGAGGACAAATGACAAAGGATGACCTCATAGGGAAGACTTTCGTAGCAGATGTTACACAATATACCCCTGAAATCAATGGAGAACCTTTCTATAAGCATAGCGACGAGCAGCACCCACAAGTGAATCTCTATCTTATTTTTGAAAAGAAACAAGTAATTGTAAAAGAGGAAGATAGAGTGACCAAACAGGTGTTTCGTAAGGATACCCGCTCTTGGACACTCAAGGGGAATCACCTCAGGATTCCACAAACAAAGAAGAATCGCTACTATGAGGTTGATCAGTTTGAGTTTTATCTTCAAAAGGGCAAGCTTATAGGAGCTCGTGTGACTTGGGATAAGAATCTCGAGGAAATTGCCTTTGAGATTAAAAAATAAGAGCTTTTCCTCTGAAATAGAAATAAATTCGTTATATTTGCACAATCAATTCAAAACTATTGTTCTATGATGCAGAAAAGAAATCTTTTGCTACTAGGATTGCTACTTTTTCTAGGTGCTTGTACTACTTCAAAAGTTGCTCAAAATCAATCCAAAGGAGTGCTT
This sequence comes from uncultured Capnocytophaga sp., assembly GCA_905372595.1. Taxonomy (GTDB): domain Bacteria; phylum Bacteroidota; class Bacteroidia; order Flavobacteriales; family Flavobacteriaceae; genus Capnocytophaga. The sequence goes on from CAJPPS010000083.1 coordinate 4,885, forward strand.
GCTAAGCACGCTATGGTAGTGAGTGCTAAGGAAGAAGCCTCTCAGATAGGACTTGCTATTCTCAAGAAAGGAGGCAATGCCTTTGATGCAATGGTAGCTACAGAACTGGCATTGGCTGTGGCATATCCTAATGCCGGAAATATCGGAGGAGGCGGTTTTATGGTCTATCGCCTTGCCAATGGAGAGAAAGGAGCCTTAGATTACCGAGAAAAAGCGCCTAGTAAAGCCCACCGAGATATGTACTTGGATGCAACAGGAAAAGTAATTCCTGATAAAAGCACCCTTGGAGCTTTGGCTATAGGAGTACCAGGAACCATTGATGCTCTCTTTGAAGTACATAAGAAGTTTGGTTCGCTCCCAATGGCAGAACTGATACAGCCCGCTATTGATTTGGCGCGTAATGGATTGGTGATCACACCCTTACAGGCTGATTTCTATATGGGAAAAAATGTTGCAGAAATAAGGAAAGCTAATAATTATGTAACACCTTTTGACAAAGGATGGAAAGCAGGCGAACGCTTTAAATATGAGGAATTAGCACAAACTCTAGAGCGCATCCGTGATAATGGAAGAGCTGAGTTTTATGAGGGAGAAACGGCACGTCGTATGGTCAATTATGTACAGGAATTAGGAGGTATTCTCACCCTTGAGGACTTGAAAAATTACCACTCTCAATGGCGTACCCCTATTACTTTCAATTATAAGAACTATACTATTTCCTCTATGCCATTGCCCTCGAGTGGAGGACTTTGCTTGGCACAGATTCTAAAATCGGTAGCGCCTTATAAAATAGGAAAGTATCCCCATAATGGAGAAAAATACATACAACTCCTAGTGGAGGCAGAACGCCGGGCTTATGCTGATAGAGCTTATTACTTGGGAGATCCTGATTTTGTAAAAGTTCCAACAGAAACCCTACTTTCTCCAGAATATCTTAAAGAGCGAATGAGTAGCTTTTCTTGGGATAAGGCAAGTAAGTCTAGCGAAATTGCTCACGGAAAAGTTGTGGGTTATGAGAGTGATGAAACTACACATTATTCTATAGTAGATGCACAAGGTAATGCCGTAGCGGTAACTACTACACTCAATACCAATTATGGCTCTAAAGTATATGTAAAAGGAGGAGGCTTTTTCCTGAATAACCAGATGGATGATTTTAGTATTAAGCCAGGGGAACCCAATACCTACGGCTTGGTAGGATCTGAGAAGAATGCTATTGCTCCTAACAAACGTATGCTTAGCTCTATGACTCCTACTATAGTGGAAGAGAATGGAAAGCTCCGTATGGTGATAGGAACTCCTGGAGGTTCTACAATTATTACCTCTGTGCTACAATGTCTTTTGAATGTTTTTGAATATGGAATGACAATGCAGGAATCTGTTAGTAAGCCTCGTTTTCATCATCAATGGCTTCCTGATGATGTAATGTTTGAGCCTAATGGTTTCGATCCTGCAGTAGTTGCCAAGCTTAAGGCAAAAGGTTATAAGCCCAAGGAAGAAAACTTTGTCATTATCGGTAAGGTAGATGCTATCTTGGTAGAAAAAGATGGTTCCTTAGAAGGAGGAGCTGATCCCCGAGGAGATGATACGGCAGTAGGTTTCTAAACTATTAAAAATAGAAAATATAAAAAAAAATAATTTTTTTATTTGCTAATTTAAAAATAATTACTATCTTTGCATCGTAATACAAAATAATAAATAATAGA
>CAJPPS010000084.1 GCA_905372595.1 uncultured Capnocytophaga sp.
CTTCAAAAAGGCTAATTTTAGGGTATTATCCTAGGGCAACATCCATCACCATCATCACCACAAATCCTATAAGAAAACCGATAGTAGAAATATCCGTATTCCGACTTTGTTGTGATTCGGGAATTGTTTCCTCCACTACAACATAAATCATTGCACCAGCTGCAAAGGCTAGGGCGTAGGGAAGCACAGGGGTGAAAAAAACGACAGCAAAAGCTCCCAGCACACCTGCAATAGGTTCTACCACAGCCGATAGTTGTCCGTAGAAAAAGCTCTTCCAACGGCTTAGCCCCATGCGGCGCAATGGCATAGCTACCGCTACTCCCTCAGGAAAGTTTTGTAAGCCAATCCCAATGGCTAAGGTAACAGCTCCAGCAATAGAGGCTTCAGGAATTCCAGCTGCTACTCCTCCAAAAAGAACCCCTACAGCTAAGCCCTCAGGAATATTGTGTAGTGTGATAGCTAAGACTAAGAGGGTGGTGCGTTGCCAAGAGGATTTGACCCCTTCTGTTTGCTTGAAATTAGGGTGAAAGTGGGGTAGGAGCCTATCCAAAGTATATATGAATAAAGATCCTGATAGGAAGCCTATTACGGCAGGAATTACCTTGACAAATCGTTCACCCGAACTCATTTCAATGGCAGGAATCAGCAAGCTCCATATACTGGCGGCAACCATTACTCCTCCAGTGAAGCCTAGCATCGCATCCATTACTAGCTTATTACTGCTCTTGAAGAAAAAAACAAGTCCCGCACCTAGTGCAGTAACTCCCCAAGTAAAAAGAGTTGCATAGAGTGCCGCAAGAATGGGGTCAATACCCTCTAGATAATGTATAATATTGCTAATCATAATAATATCCTTTTTATGATGTGCAAAGATAAGGATAAATTATGAAATAAGGAAATAATTTTTAGATTACACTAAAAAATATTTTATTGACTACTATTAAGCCTTTGTCTGACGACTTCATAGAGAAAAGCACCGCAGGCTACAGAGACATTCAGGGATGCTGTTTCTCCTAAAAGAGGGAGCTTGGCACGTGCATCTAACACTTTAAGCACTCCCTTGCTGATACCGACGTCTTCCGCTCCCATTACAATTGCTAAAGGTTCGGTAAGAGGAAGGTCATAGAGTAAAGAAGAGGATTTCTCAGTAGCTCCTATTACCTTAATGCCACTTCCTTGTAAGTAATAGATAGTATCAATGAGGTTTTCCACTCTACAAAGAGGGATATTGAAAATTGCTCCTGCAGAAGTTTTTACCATATCCTCACTGATAGCAGCACTTCCTTGTAGGGGAAGGATAACCCCGCTAACTCCTGTACATTCAGCAGTACGAATAATGGCTCCCACATTACGCACATCGGAAAGATGATCAAGAATAAGAAATAAAGGAGTATTGGTACTCTCAAAGGTGCGACTCACCAGCTCTTCCAGAGAGATAAAATCTACAGGGGAAAGTACGGCCACCACTCCCTGATGATTTCCCCGAGTAAGCCGATGTAGCTTTTCCACAGGGACATAGGCATAAGGTAGTTGGTGGGTACTGATAAGCTTACTCAGTTGTGTAAAGAGTGTTCCAGAGAGTCCCTTCTGAATGAAAATTTTATTAAAAGTCTTTCCGGCTTCTATAGCTTCTATTACAGGGCGTAAGCCGAATATTTGAGTGCTTTCCATAGGCTATTTTTCACGCATTTTTACAATGCTATCTACTACATAAACGGTATTTCCTCGCCAAGGAACTGCGTTATGATATTCCTTATAATGGAGGTCAAAATATTTGCCACTATTGACTTCTAATTGCTTGAATATATTTTCATTTTCAATAGAGAATTCAAATTCATTGCTTTGCATTCCTATACCTTTCTGGGTTTTAGCAAAGCCTTCCTGAATAATCTTCCCTTCATAAGTTTTAAAAATATTTCCCTTATAAACTGCATAATTCAGGTATCCCGACTTAACTCCTTCTCCAAAGACAAAAAAATAGCTCATATACACCCACCCGCCTAAGAAAATTAGCAGCAGAGGAAATCCGATAAATAATAGTTTTCTCATATTATAAAGAGCTTAATTGTTAAGATTTTTTAGGTTAATAATCTCCTGTTGAGTGAGAAGGCGCCAATGTCCTCTAGGGAGGTCTTTTTTGGTAAGTCCCGCAAAGACTACACGATCCAGTTTTTCTACCGCATAGCCTAGATGCTCAAAGATACGCCTAACAATGCGATTTCGTCCGCTATGGATTTTCACTCCTAATTCGTTATGAGGAGCATTGTCAATGAAATGAATCTCATCTACTTGGATAAAGCCATCCTCAAGGGTGAGTCCTTCCTGTATTTTATGAAAATCCGTTAAGTTTAATTTTTTATCAAGAATTACATGATAGATTTTGCGTACACCGTGAGAGGGATGAGTGAGCTTCTTCATTAGTTCGCCATCATTGGTAAAGAGTAGTAGCCCAGTGGTGGCTCTGTCCAAGCGTCCTACAGGTTTTACATTGCCCTTGGCAGCTCCAGCAATGAGCTCCATTACGGTTTTACGTCCTTTTTCGTCCTGAGTTGTAGTGATGAATCCTTTGGGTTTGTTCAGTAGGATATATTCTTTTTTCTCCGCAGAGAGAACTTTCCCGTCAAACTTTACCACATCGGAAGGTTGTACACGATAGCCCAATTCAGTCATAGGTTTTCCATTGACTTCTACATTCCCTGCACTGATGTAGCGATCGGCTTCTCTTCGAGCACAGATACCCGCATTGGCGATATATTTGTTCAGGCGAATACCCTTACTTTCATCCGAGGTGTGAGGTTTGCTTGCTTTTTTGTAAAAAGGTTTCGTATATTTAGGTTCAACTTGCTCTTTGGAAAGAAAAGGCTTTTCCTTATTGGAAGTCTCTCTTTTCTTAGAGTTAAAAGATTTTTCTTTAGAGGACAAACGTTTGTCTTTTCCTTGAGCGGAAGTATTTTTAGGTGAAAAGGATTTCTTTTCGTTATTTTTTTTAGAATTTGATTGCATCAGGCAAATTTTTCGCAAAAGTAATAAATATTTATTAGCTTACCAAACATTCACTTCCATTTCTAAAGAAATTTGGAAGTGTTTTTCTACTTGTTCTTGTATGTAATGAGCTAGAGAAAGGATATCATTTCCTAGAGCTCCTCCATAATTAACAAGTACTAAGGGTTGCTGGGTATGCACCCCTACTTTTCCCATTCTTAAGCCCTTGAGGTCACAACTTTCGATGAGGAAAGCTGCTGGGATTTTTTCTTGTGTATTGGAAACCCAATAATGAGGAAGGTGAGGATATCTCTTCTGGAGGGAAAGAAAACAATCCCGTGATACAATAGGATTCTTAAAGAAACTACCACTATTACCTAATTCATTAGGGTCAGGGAGTTTTGACCTTCGGATGTGCTTGATAATTGTAGCAATATGCTCAGGAGTTTCTTCCCAGTAATTCTCAGAGAGTATTTTCTGGATATTTCCATAATCTGTTTTGAAAGAATGATTTTTCTTGGTAAGTTGAAAGGTAACCGAGAGAATTACATACCTTCCTTTGCTTTGCTTGAATATAGAGTCCCGATAGCCAAAAAGGCAATCAGCCTTATAGAAAGTAACTTTTTCTTTAGTTTTACGATCAAAGGCTTCACATGAGTGGAATACATCCTTGACCTCTACCCCATAGGCTCCTATATTCTGAACAGGGGCTGCCCCTACACTTCCATAAATAAGAGATAGATTTTCTACTCCTCCGTAACCTTGTGTCACACAGGTATCAACAAATTCACTCCAATTCTCTCCTGCCTGTGCTTTGATTAGAATATAGTCTTCATTTTCTTGTTCAATAGTAACCCCTTTGCAAGTCATTCTCAGTAAGGGAGTTTCTATATCCTTGGTAAGGAGGATATTGCTTCCTCCTCCTAGGACTTTTAGGGAAGGATGAGTGGAGATGGCCTCAATAACCTCATCTTCAAAAGAAGTTTCAATGAGCAAATGCGCCTTATGATCAATACCAAAAGTATTGTAAGGCTTTAAGGAGATATCTTTGTATTGTTTCATAAAAAATCAAGGGTTAGAAGCGTCCTTCTAGTTCATTTAGTGTCAGTGAGGTGTATATTCTTTTTCCGAAAGGAGAAAGAGTAGTCTCTGTACAAGAAAAAAGATCTGATACGAGTTGTTCTTGCTCTTCCAAAGAGAGGGATTGTCCTGCCTTAAGGGAGAGGCTTCTTGCAAGATCCTTGGCGAGAGCTTCCTGCTGAGAGAATTCCTCTTGAGGGATTCCCTCCAGTGATTCTTCAAGGATTGTATGTAGGATTTCCAGCACTTGACTTTCTTTTACTAGAGAAGGTAAGCCTGTTACAGATACTATATTCTGCCTGATTTCTAATAAAAAACCTGCCTTGTTAAGTAATGGAATAAGAGGTTCTAGGGTTAGAATTTCAGTGGAAGAGAACTCAAATTCCAAAGGAAAAAGTAAGGACTGGCTTACACTTTTTCCCTCATTGAGTCGCTTGTAATATCGCTCATATAGGATCCGCTGGTGTGCTCTGGGGGCGTTGATAATTAGTATCTTGTCCCTGAGATAAGTAATGATATATTTTCTTTGGAAATATAAAATAGTACGAGTTTTGTTCTCTACCTCCAGCTGTAATAGTGGTGAAGCAGAGCTATCTTCCTCAAGGCTTTCATTAGCCTTGGAAGGGATACGTTCTCCATAAGAAGAGGGAATACTATAGAGGCTTTCCCAAGCCTTTGTTTCTTTCTTAGAGAAAGAAGAGGAGCGGTTGGGTTCTTCTTGGGTCATCTGGAAAGGGTTAAAGTTTCTATCTACCTGATAAGTAGGTGTTTTGGCTTCTCTATCCTTATAACTATAAGGGACTTCATTGCTTTCGTCCAAGGAAAAATCAATAGTAGGGAAGATGTGGAACTGCCCTAGGCTATGCTTAATAGCTGAACGTAATAAGGTATAGATAGCCTGATCATTATCAAACTTAATTTCTGTTTTAGTAGGGTGTATATTGATATCAATATGCTTGGGGTCAAGTTCCAAATACAGAAAATATTCAGGCTGTTCTCCTTCCTTAAGGAGCCCTTCAAAAGCACTCGTTACGGCGTGGTGTAAGTATCTGTTCCTGATAAATCGGTCATTTACGATAAAAAACTGGAGAGATTTGTTCTTTCTAGCACTTCCCTTGCATACATAACCGTGTATCCGAACAATATCTGTGAGTTCCTCTACAGGAACCAACCTTTCATTGAGCTTTGATCCAAAAAGTTGAACAATTCTTTTCTGTAAAGTAGTGGCAGGGAGCACTATTTGTTCCTGGTCGTTATTATGTAGGGAAAAATAAATGTTAGGATGAGCTAGCGCAACCCGATGGAATTCGTCCAAGATATGCCGATATTCTACCGTATCGGACTTCAAGAAATTTCTTCGTGCAGGAATATTAAAAAACAAATTCTTCATAGCAATAGAAGTTCCTTTCTGAGTGACAACCGGTTGCTGTTGTATGATTTTATTTCCTTCAATCAGCAGAGAAGTGCCTACTTCCTCTCCCTCTTGGCAGGTGACAAGCTCTACCTGAGCCACAGCAGCGATAGAGGCGAGAGCTTCTCCACGGAATCCTTTTGTATGAAGGGAAAATAAATCCTCTGCAATACGGATTTTGGAAGTAGCGTGTCGTTCAAAAGCCAAGCGCGCATCAGTAGGAGACATTCCTATTCCATTATCAACTACTTGTACAAGCGTACGCCCAGCCTCCTTGAGGAATAGCTTTACTTCGCTTGCTTTTGCATCAATAGCGTTCTCTAAAAGTTCCTTAACAGCAGAGGCAGGACGCTGAATGACCTCACCTGCCGCAATTTGGTTAGCTACATTATCAGGAAGTAGTCGTATAATATCAGGCATTTAAAAGGTTCTTTAAGGGTTTCTTAATAATGAATTAAGACTGTTTTTGTGTGAAAAGAATGTTTTGATGTTATTTTCTAAAGAAAAAAGATATATCAAAATCAAATAAGTAAAAAGTAATAAATAATAATACTAAAAAGATAAGCCATAGAGAATAACTAGGGGATTTTCTCTTAGCGGATTGGTGTTTTTGTCGAGAACTCTCCCAGAGCTTGCGAAAGGAATGAGCACGGAGCTGATGCTTGGGGATGCTAAAGCCATTTCTCTCTTCAGTCTCCTTATAATAACGAGGGACATAGGTGAAAGGCTTGATAGCAGGAAGCTTAAAAAAACGTATTTTCACAAAAACTATTCTTATTTTGAGGTGCGAAAATACAATATTTTTAGCTAAAAAAACAGAAAACTTATTAACAGTTCTTTTTCTTAAACTTATACATAAGAGAAGAGTTGTGATAGTCTCAGAGGTAATGTTTGAAAATTTTTATAGTTCTAAGGTTGTTTTTTTCTTAAAAAAGTGATATATTTGCATGCTGAATAAGAGTTACTCCTCCTTGAGTAAGGTAACAACGAAAAATATAAATAAATACAAACAAAACATTATAAGAAAAATGAAAAATTTACTTTTAATTATCTTTG
>CAJPPS010000085.1 GCA_905372595.1 uncultured Capnocytophaga sp.
CTTCTATATTCAGAGTAAAATAACAAAGTTATTGCAAGGGTTTAACTTTTTGTCGAATGAATTTAACTTGACAAAGCTTTCGAAATAACGTATATTTGCCTCTTTATTTATTTTCAAAAGGAAGAATCTGTAACTTGTAGTTTCTTTGAAAAAAATTTTCTCATTACGAGAAAATATAGTAATTTTGCGTTTCCAAAACATATATCATTTTATGAAAATCTCATATAATTGGATTAAGGACTTCCTTAAGATAGATTTGCCTAAGGAAAAAGTAGGCGAACTCCTTACCGACTTAGGCTTGGAGGTAGAAGGGATTATCCCATATGAAAGTGTAAAAGGAGGACTTGCAGGAGTCATTGTAGGGGAAGTAGTGGAATGCACCAAGCACCCTAATGCTGATAAACTAAGCCTTACTAAGGTGGATCTAGGAGAGGGTAGGGTAGTTCCTATTGTATGTGGTGCACCTAATGTAGCTCAAGGACAAAAAGTAGCAGTAGCCACTATTGGTACTATTCTCTATGATAAGGAAGGTAATTCCTTTAAGATAAAAAAAGGAAAAATAAGGGGAGAAGAGAGTCACGGAATGATATGTGCAGAAGATGAATTGGGGCTAGGGGATAGTCATCAAGGGATTATGGTATTGGACTCATCTTTTCCTAACGGGAAGCCTTGTAGTGAGGTTTTCGGTGTAGTTTCGGATGATATTTTCGAAATAGGGCTTACTCCTAACCGTTCTGATGCAATGAGTCACTTAGGGGTTGCCCGTGACCTCAGAGCAGGGCTCTTACAGCAAGGAGTAAATAAGGAGATTATCACCCCATCGGTTACTGATTTCTTTGTGGATAATCGCTTGCTTAAAATAGATGTTTTGGTAGATAATAAGGAGCTTGTTCCTCGCTACTGTGGGGTAACTATTTCCAATGTGAAAGTAGCTCCTTCACCCATTTGGTTACAGAATCGCCTTAAAGCTATTGGGATAACCCCAAAGAATAATGTGGTAGATGCTACAAATTATGTGTTACACGACTTAGGCCAGCCTCTGCACGCCTTTGATGCTCTAAAAATAGCAGGTAAGAAGATTATTGTTCGCAATGCTCAAGAAGGAGAAAAGCTTCAGACCCTCGATGGAGTAGAGCGTACTCTTTCACAGGAAGACTTGGTAATCTGTGATGCAGATAAGCCTATATGCTTGGCAGGAGTCATAGGAGGAGCTTACTCAGCTGTAAGCCAAGATACAACCCATATTTTCTTAGAAAGTGCTTATTTCAATCCTGTCGCTATTCGTAAAACAGCTAAGCGATACGGACTATCCACAGATGCTTCTTTCCGTTTTGAAAGAGGAATTAATGTAGATACTTGTAAATATGCTCTACTGAGAGCTGCTATTCTTATTAAGAAAATTACAGGAGGAGAAATCTCTTCTGATGCTATTGATTTTTATCCTAAGAAGATAGAGGATTTTCAAGTATTTCTTACTTATGAAAAGGTGGATACTCTTATAGGACAGGTCATTCCTCGAGAGGTGATAAAATCAATCCTACACTCTCTAGATATCCAAATTAATAGTATTACAGAAATAGGAATGGGGCTTACAGTACCTTCTTATCGAGTAGATGTACAGCGAGATGTGGATATTATTGAAGAAATTCTTCGCGTATATGGCTATAATAAAATAGATTTTTCTTCTAAGGTAAGTGCTTCAATGTCACATTCTAGTAAGTACGAGGATGCAAATATACAGAATATTATAGGAGCACAGCTAGCAGGACAAGGATTCTTTGAGATAATGAATAATAGCCTTACTACGGCTACTTATCAGGAACTCTCTTCAGATATTAACCCTTCGGAACAGGTGGCTATACTGAATCCTCTGAGTCAGGACTTGGCAGTAATGCGCCAGAGTATGCTCTTCTCAGGACTGGAGACCATTGCCTATAACAATAATCGTAAGCGTAGTGACTTGGCTCTCTTTGAGTTTGGGAAAACTTATCATAAGCTAGGGGATACTTATATAGAACCGAAGCATCTTAGTGTATTCCTCTCAGGAAATGTATATCCAGAGGCGTGGAACGCTCCTATTGAGAGGACAAACTTCTACTATCTCAAAGGATATGTGATGAATATATTCCAACGCTTAGGAATAGAATTTCTTTCAGAAAAACCATCTCAGGAGGCTATCTTTCAGGAAGGTATCCAGCTTTTTAAAGGAAAAACATTATTGGCTTCCCTTGGAGTGGTCAAAAGGAGTATCCTTAACCATTTTGAGATTAAGCAAGAGGTATTTTTTGCAGATATTTATTGGGATAAAGTACTGGAGAATCTCTCTAAGGAGGTAGTTTATACTGAGATTCCTAAATATCCTGAAGTACGTCGTGATTTAGCTTTGCTTCTTCAGGAAGATACCTCATTTGAACAATTATATCAGTTGGCTTTCGCTACAGAAAAAGAATTACTGAAGAAAGTTTCTTTATTTGATGTCTATCAAGGGGAAAAACTTCCTAAAGGGAAGAAAAGCTACGCACTTAGTTTTGTACTACAGGATAAAAACAAGACCCTTACAGATACGCAAATAGATAAGGTAATGGAGGCTTTACTAGGAGCTTTTCAGAGAGAGACAGGGGCAATATTACGTTCTTAAGGAGGAAAAAGAATGATGAATTTTTCTTCCAAATTACTGGAAAATGCTGTCTATGAAATTGCTCTTTTACCAGGGATAGGGAAGCGGACGGCACTTCGCCTGGCTTTACATTTGCTAAAGCAACCCAATGCTCAAGTAGAGAGACTGGCAAGTGCTTTGGTGAGCTTACGTAATAATATTACTTATTGTAAAAAGTGTTATAACATTTCTGACACTGAGATTTGTGATATTTGTGCAAGCTTTCATAGAGATCCTTCAGTACTCTGTGTAGTAGAGGATATTCGAGATGTAATGGCTATAGAGAATACGGGGCAGTATAATGGCTTGTATCACGTACTTGGAGGTAAGATATCTCCTATAGACGGAATAGGTCCCAATGAGTTACATATAACCTCTCTGGTGAAAAGGGTTAAGGAAGAATCCATAAAAGAAATCATCTTTGCCTTGAGTAATACAATAGAAGGAGATACTACTAATTTCTATATATTCAAGCAGTTAGAAGGATTGGAAATAACAACTTCTACTATTGCAAGAGGGATTTCTGTAGGCGATGAGCTAGAATATACAGATGAAGTTACCTTAGGAAGGAGTATTCTTCATAGAGTCCCTTTTGAGGTACAATAAATATTTATATAAAAAGAATTTGGAGGGCTAAGAAAATAATAGTACTTTTAACCCCAGAAAAACAGACATTTCTAAACAATTTAAAAAGCATTAAAAAATGGCAAGATACGAACTGAAATTACCTCAAATGGGGGAAAGTGTAGAGGAGGCAACTGTCTCTTCTTGGCTCAAAAAAGTAGGAGATACAGTACAGATAGATGATATCTTGGTAGAAGTAGCTACTGATAAGGTAGATTCCGAAATTCCCAGTGATGTATCAGGAGTAATTGTAGAAATATTGACCCCAGAGAAAACTGTGGTTAAGGTGGGTGAGCTAATGGCTATTATTGAAACAGATGTACAAGAGGCTTCCCCAGAGCCTATTATACAACTTTCTTCTGCAGAGGCTCCTATACTTATAGAACCTACACAAGAAGCTATAGTGCCAGTTGCTTCCCAAGAGCATACACAGGAAACAACTCAGGTTCCTGAAATCCAGGAAGAAGAAATAGCACAACAAGTCCCATATGTGCCTGCAGCTATACAAATAGAAGCTTCTAAAAATGAAGGGATTACAGAGGAGAATCCATTCTTTTCTCCTTTGGTAAGAACTATTGCCAAAGAAGAAAATATCTCAGAGGAAGAACTCCGTACCATAGAGGGAACAGGACTTGCAGGACGAATCACGAAGTACGATATATTACGTTATATAGAGAATAAAAAGGGAGGAATAATATCTTCTTTACCTGTGGTAACTTCTAAGCAGGAAGAAGCTCCAAAAGTAGGTGAGGAAGAATCTAGCTCAATACAAAATAATGTTCCAGAGGAAACAGTTGCTATGGGAGTAAGTCCTTTTGCACCAGTACAATCTTCGGAATCTTCTCTGGTACAAGAATCTGCTAATACAATAGAGAAACTCCCAGAGCCTATACAAGAGTTACCTAAAGCTGAAGATCTCCAAGAAGAGGTTATTACTTCTGTACAGCCCTCAGAAACTGCTTCTATACAGGAAACTATTTCTAGTGATGCAGAAACACATCTTCCAGCACCTATACAAGACTTGCCTGTAGTAGAAAGTTCGGAACAAAAGACCCTTGAAGAGGTTCTTCCAGAGGAAGAACTCCCACAAGAAGCTGTTCAAGAAAATAAAGAAGAAACTCCACAAGAACTTTCTCAAGAGGAGGTGAAATATCCTGATATTGCTGATTTTATGAAGACTTTTGCAGCAAGTCATCCTAAGCAGGAGCAAGTTACTGCACAAGTTTCTGATTATAAGGAAGCAGAGCAACCTAAGATAAGCTTAGAAGTTCCTAAGAATAAGCCCGAAGAAAAGCCTGTACCAGCTTCCTATACAACCTCTCCTGTGGATGATAATGTAGAAGTGATTGAGATGACTCGTATGGGAAAACTGATCGCTAATTATATGAGCGAGAGTAAGAAGATCTCAGCACACGCAACAAGCTTTATTGAAGTGGATGTTACTCGTATATGGAATTGGCGTAATAAGCATAAAAAACAATTTGAGGCACGTTCGGGAGAAAAACTTACTTTTACGCCTATTTTCTTGGAAGCAGTAGCTAAAGCACTCCGTGATTTTCCTATGATGAATATTACTACTGATGGAGAGCATATTTTCAAAAAGAAAAATATAAATATAGGAATGGCTACAGCTCTTCCTAATGGTGATTTGATAGTTCCTGTAATAAAAAATGCAGACCAATTAAGCTTATTAGGATTAGCTAAGTCTGTAAATGACCTTGCTAAACGAGCTAGAGAGAATAAACTTAAGCCTGAAGAGGTGAAAGGAGGTACTTATACACTGACAAATATAGGAGCTTTTGGGAACTTATTTGGAACTCCTATCCTGAACCAACCTGAAGTAGGTATCTTAGCTGTGGGAGCTATACAGAAAGTTCCTGCTGTAGTAGAAACCCCTGAAGGAGATGTTATAGCGATACGTTACAAACTGATGCTCTCTCATAGCTTTGACCACAGAGTGGTTAATGGTGCTTTGGGAGGAATGTTTGTTCAGCGAGTGGCACAATACCTTGAGCAATGGGATAGCAATAGAGAAGTGTAAGGATTACCAATGCAGTTGCTTATTTTTATTATTTCTTATCCTTTTCTATGGGGAATTTCACGATTGCCTAATTGGGCTCTTTATGGACTTTCTGATGTAGTTTATGTGCTCATTTATAAGATTATAGGGTATAGGAAACGCGTAGTTAGGCGTAATCTAACACTTTCTTTTCCAGAGAAATCACTTGAGGAAATTAAGCAAATAGAACGGAAATTCTATCATCATTTCTGTGATATTTTCCTAGAAATGCTCAAAACAATGTCTTTTTCACAGAAAGAAATGCAAAGGCGGATGGTTTTTCCGAATAAGCAACTACTAGATAGGTTTTATCAGAATAAGCAGAGCTTTATTATTATGTGTGGGCATTATAATAGCTATGAGTGGCTTCTTTCATTAGCTACTCAGATACCTCATACCTCCTATGCGCTTTATACGCCTATAACTAATAAATATTTTGATAGATTTATCCATAAAATTAGAGGAAAATTCCATAGTTATCTTCTTTCTCGATATAAAGCAATTGAGGAAATTCGCAAGCAACAACATAACCAAGAATTATGTGCTTATGGATTGGCTAGTGATCAGTCTCCATCAAGTTCTCCTAAGGGTTATTGGCGTACTTTTATGGGGGTTACGGTGCCTGTATTTACAGGAGCAGAACGCATAGCCAAGCAGTTCAATATACCTGTAGTTTTTTGTGATATTCAGAAGATAAAAAGAGGCTATTATGAGGCTACTTTTGTCCTTATTTCAGAGTATCCTGCTCAAACTGCTGAACATCAGATTACTGATACTTTTACAGAATTATTGGAAGAACAAATACGAAAAAAACCTGAATATTACCTTTGGACGCATAATCGCTTCAAACATTCCAAGCAAGAAGATTTATCAAAAAAACTATGAGAAAAATTTCTTTTTCTCGTAGTTTTTTCTTATCTTTGCTACTTTAATAATGTAAAAAGTTTTTATAAAAAATTATTCCCTTATGGATAAATATTCTTTCCTAAATGCTGCAAATACACAGTTTTTTGCAGATTTATATGACCAATATGTGGAGAACCCGGACTCTGTAGAGGCGAGTTGGCGAGCTTTTTTTCAAGGATTTGATTTTGCTCGTGAGAACTATGGAGAGGATTTCTTCGAGGAAGAAGTGGTATTAGCTCAATC
>CAJPPS010000086.1 GCA_905372595.1 uncultured Capnocytophaga sp.
CGCTGAGGCTATGTATAATGAGGAAAAAGCAGAGGAACTTCAGGTGTATGGAAAGCAACCTGGTAAAGGAAAAATAAAAATATTGGATAAAAAATCAGGAAAGGAAATCTTCCTTCAAGTAACTGTAAAAGAAGATCTTAAAGAATTTGAGATAGATCCAGAAAGCCTAAATATTAAGATAGGAGAAACTGCCACTGTGAATATTATGGGAAATAATGACTATACCATAGGAACAAGTCCTTATTTCTCTACAAAACTTTCTAATAATAAAGAACAACTTATTATAAAAGGAATAAAAGAAGGAAGTGGTACAATTACTATTAAGGATAACAAGGCTAACAAAACACTTCAGCTTACAGTTGCTGTAACGGCTGTACTTAAGCCTTTCAGAATAGAACCCTCTAGGATAGATTTTAAGGTAGGAGAAACCAGATCGGTGGCTCTTGAGGGAAATGGTCAGTATGAGTTTGGAACCAGCTCCTTAGTGGAAGTTCTTTCTTCTACAGAACATTTGGTTATTTTCAGAGCTAAGAAAGAAGGAACAGGAGTTGTAACTATTAAAGATGTAAATGCTAATAAAACACTTGACTTAACTGTAAAAGTTACCAAAGCCTTAGTACCTTTCAGTATTTCTCCTTCCTCTGTACGTGTAAAAGTTGGAGAATCCCAAATAGTAGCCATTACAGGAAATGGAAGATATCAACTTAGTAAAACAGAAAATCCTTATGCCGAACTTACTCTTAATGAAGTAGCTGGTACTTTAACCATTAAAGGAGTTAAAAAAGGAGAAATAGAGCTCTACATTCGTGATTTAAATAGTATAACGGAAGAAAAAGAAGGCAAGAAAGGAAAAAATGATGGGGATTCTGAAGATAATAAGGAAGCTGAAAACTATGAATCACGTAAGCTAACCATTACTGTAATTCCTGCTACGGTGGAGAAGCAATATAATTTAAGTTGGGATAAATATTCTATTGATAAATGGTTGGATACAGATGCTCAAGAAGTGGATATGACTCAGATAGATGAATTAAAAAGTATAGGAATGGTAGGAGAAGCTGCCTTTAAAGGACTTACTAACCTCAAAAAAGTGATTCTACCCAATACTATCGAAGTTATAGATAGAGAAGCTTTTGCTAATTGTACAGCCTTAACTTCTATTAAGTTAGGAGGAAATAAATTAGATGAAATAGGAAATAATGCTTTCTCTGGTTGTACAAAACTTACAAGGATAGATATTCCCAAGAATGTATCTAGAATAAGAGGAGGAGCTTTTGATGATTGTAATGCTTTACAGACTATTATATTACGCCATACTGAAGTAGCTCCTTTCCATAACGAATTAGGTTACCTGAATGTTACTATTTATGTGCCTGATAATCTTGTTGAGGAATATAGAAAAGATATGGACTGGGAACCTTACAAAGATAAAATTAAACCTATTTCTGAACTTACTGGAAGAAAAATAAGAAAATAATCACCAATAGAGCTTTTCTGGAAGAAATTTATTCTTTCAGAAAGCTCTCTTTAATAAACAACAATGAAAAAAATACTTATACATTCCTTGTCGGTGTTATTACTTTTCACCGCTTGCCAAAAAGAAGCTCCACAAGAAGAAAAAGAGCCCAACATTCCTACTCCTGAGAAGCCACAACCTGCTCCAGCTCCTCCAGTAAAGGGAAAAACAATAGAAGAACAACTCTTAGGGGAATGGAAGCTTCTTTCTATTAAGGATAGTAATGATCCTCTGAATAGAGAAATATCCAATTGTAAAAGGCAATCTTCTATTACTTTTGAAAAAAACTATAAAGCTTCTGAAATTTCCTATTTTTTGGATAAAGAATTGGGTGAATGTAAGCATAAATCGCATCAATATACTGTGACTATTCAAGAAAACAAGCTAACTCTTAAGGAAGGAACACAAGAAGATACTTATACATACCAAATACAAGGAGATATTCTTACACTTGCTTACCCTTTTAAGCAGAATGATGGAAATATTATTACTGTAACGACATCTTATAAGAAAAACTACGAATATAATCCTAAGAAAGAGCTTGTAGGAACTTGGTATATTCATTCTTTGAAGCGTGCTGGATATAATTATAATGATGTATTGGAAAATGGGAATTGTATGACTAAGGAAAAAATTGTATTTACAACCACCGATGTTAAGATTTATCAGTATGATTTAGGAAGTGTCAAATGTAAGGAAGTTATTTACCAAGGAACCTATGAAATCTCTGAGGATTTAACAAGGATTATAGTTACTTCCAAGAGAAATGGAGTAAAAGGATATAGGGAATTCTTTTTAGATAATGGTACTTTAGAGGTATTTGGGTATATTTCTAATGGTGATTTAGAACAAAAATTCTATCGAAAGGATAAAAAATATAATGATGAATAGCAGAAATTCTCTGAAAATCCTTTTTTACTTACTTTCTTGTACTTTATGGGCACAGGAGGATTTAAAGAAAGTAATTGCATTGGACTCAGTAGTTGTTTCAGCGCAAATTGGACCTCAATCAGTGCGTAAATCAGTTAAGAATGTACAGGTGATAAGCAAAGCCCAAATTCAGAAAATGGGGGCTGTAAATCTTGCAGATGTGCTTAATCAGTATATTAATATCACTGTTCGCCCTGATATAAATACAGGAAAACAGACAGTATCATTCTTAGGACTTGGAGGCAATTATTTTAAAGTCTTGGTAGATAATATTCCTTTAGTTAGTGAGAATGGCTTTGGAAATAATACGGATCTTTCTCAGGTGAATCTCGAAGATGTGGAGCGCATCGAGATTGTAGAAGGAGCGATGGGAGTTACTCACGGAGCTAATGCAGTTACAGGAATTCTTAATATTATCACCAAGAAGAAAAGCAGACTTCCTTGGGAGATAGGATATACATTACAGGAAGAAAGTATAGGTCAGGAATATAATTTTTTGAACAAAGGGAGACATATACAGAGTTTTAAAGCTTCTCATAGCTTTAATGATAATTGGTATGTATCAGTAGGGACACAGCGTAATAAGTATAGTGGTTTTTGGAGTGATTACAAAGGGAAAAACTATTCCAGAACAGATGGTAGAAGGGGTTACAGAACTTCTCCTTTTGAGACGCTCCAGAGTAACGCCTTGTTGAGCTATCGCAAGGATAGGTTCAATCTGTTATATAAGGCTGAGTATATGAATGAAAGATTTGATTTCTATGATCGTACAGCAGAATTTGTATTTAGTCCTATCTACGGAGGTTATCGCTTTGGAAATGATCGTAGGGATTTTTATCAGCGTCATTTTCATCATTTGAACTTGAATGGGCAATATTCTCAATGGTTCTATAATTTTTCTTTTTCTTATCAATATCAAAAAAGAGAAGAAGAAAACTTTCGATATATGATTGATTTTCAAAAAGAAATCAATAACCAGAAGAGGAAAACGCATTCTATGAAGGTGTTCTATTCTACGGGAAGTGTAAGTCATTCTTTTGCAAATAAAAAATATAATTGGCAACTCGGATATGAACTTACTCATAATATAGGCTTTTCCTTACTTAATGATGAGGGGCAGACTCTCAAAAAGGTTGAAAAAGAAATAGATAACTATGATATCTATTCTGTTTTGGAAGTGAATCTTAGTGAACGGTTTTCTCTCCGTCCAGGAGGAAGATTTTCTTATCAGAATCTTTTTAGGAATCAATATGCTTACTCTCTAGGAAGCCGATATTCTTTTGATAATCATTGGGAATGGAGAGCATCAGTAGGAGAGTCCTATAGAACACCAAGTTTTGAGGAACTTTATACACGGAGCGTCTTTATGGGGCACGCATTTTTAGGTAATGAAAATCTCTTGCCTGAGAGAGGAATTTCAGCAGAAACGAGCCTAAAGAAAACTTCCCTATGGGACGAAGAAGGAATGTTGGTGAATAATCTAGGAATTAGTTTTAATAATATCAAGGACAAAATTCATAATGTTCTTCTGGATATGAATAATGGAACTCCACACACTCAGTATATTAATATTAGTCGATATCAGAGTTATAATTGTCTTATTTCAAACAACTTAAAACTCTCTCAATGGGAAATCACCTTGGGAGGCTCTTTTGCTTGGATTTCTCAAAAAATTGATAATCAGAGATATAGAACAGATGACCGTTATCTGTTGAATATCAATGCAAATACGGGTGTTTCCTATACGATTAAAAAATGGGATACTTCTATCTCGGCTTATTACAAATTTATAGGTAAATCTCAGATGTGGCAGATGTCCAGCACAGGTTATGTTATAGGTGATTTAGACCCTTACGGATGGCTTGATATATCTCTTCAGAAGAAATTTTCCAATAGAAAAATAGAACTTACCTTGGGAGCCAGAAATCTCCTAAATACGATAGATGTAGGACTTTATAGGCAGACCCTCTCAGGAGAAAAAACTCGCCTGAATTACCCTATAGGATACGGAAGGAGTTACTTCTTAAAGCTCACTTATAATTTGAATATAAATTATTAATTTTGTATTATTATGAAAAGATATGTTTTGATGTTAGCCCTTCTAGGAGGGGTTCTAGCAAGTTGTTCAAAGAATGAAGAAGAAACCAAAAAGCCTCTAACACCTGAGGTTCCTCAAGCACCTCAAGGAGGTCTTGTAGAAGCGGGGAAAGCCTACATTGTACTCCCTGAAGTAGGGGGAGCCAATCAGCCTAATCAGGTGTATGTGGATTTGAGTTCAGGGAAAATGACCAAAATCAAGAGAGATACTTGGGACTTAGCTTTCTACTGTGGAGAGGATTTTAGGGTGCTACTCAATGCCTCTTTGGCAATGTCGGTAAAGCCAACAGAATACACCGATATCACTAAGTTTGTAGTTCCTGACCGCTCAATTCTTTTTGAGGATGATCCTAGGTTCCCCGCACAGAAGCTCATCTCAAAGCACTTGATTGATGATCCTAGAGGAATTTTGCAAGAGCAAACAGGATTAGAAGGGACTGGTACAGCTATCGCTCAAGTTTCCTCAACAGAAGAAGCGAATAAAGTATATTTGTTAAATATGGGTAGTGAGATAAGCACAACAACTCCAGAGGTAGGAGGGGTAAACTTGCAAGGGGCACATCGAGGATTTATGAAAATCCGTATCACACGAAGTGGAAATGACTATAAGATAGCTTATGCCAAGAATGATGAATTGGAGAAAATAAATACTCTTACAATCACCAAAAATCCCGAATATAACTTTATTTTCTTAAACCTCTCCTCAGGGAAAACAGTGCAAGTACAACCTAAAAAGAAAGACTGGGACTTGTGCTTTACTCCCTCAACAAGTTGGTTTAGCACACAAAAGGAAAAAATTGCATCTCCTTCTAATAGTGTAACTTATTTTCCTGATATGATTATAAGTAACTTACACGGTGGTACTAAAGCTACCATTTTCCAATCTTCTGATAAGAGTGAAGAAAAACGCAATCAAGAATATAGTGCTTATAATAAAGAAAAAGCCTTAAGAATAGACTTTTCTCAGGAGAAGTATAACAATCAAATGATAATAGGGAGAAACTGGAGAGATAATCAGTTAGGAAACCTTGTAAGGAATGAACTTTATTATTTGATCAAAGATGGAGATGGAAACCATTTTAAGCTTAAGATATTATCAATGAAAAATGATAAAGGAGAACGTGGTTATCCAGCTTTTGAGTACGAATTATTAAAATAAATAAGGGAGAGTGGAGCAATCCACTCTCTTTCTTCATAAAATTTATAAATTTTGAACCCATTCCACCAAGGCATGAGGCTGAATAACGAATTTTTTTCCTGTTTTTAGCTCTTTACACTCATAACGTTTGATTTTTTTATTACCTTTCTGGAAAATCCTCCCGTCATCTGTACGAAAGAGACCAGCAAAAGGAATTTCAAATACATAATATTTTACACGCTCCTGCTCATCATATTGTCGCATAGCCAAGGTTAGGTGTACATCAGTATCACTACTTGCTGAAGGATTCTGAAAGTGAATGATAAGATAAGAGAGCAATTCTGTAGGGAATATCTCAGGACGCAGGAAAGGCTTCATCAGTGCTTGAAAAGTAGTTTTCCACTCATTACCGTGGGGTTTTATCTGCTTACCGTATTTGTTAATGGCTACAAGGTGGGCAATTTCGTGAATAAGCGTCATCAAGAAGCGATATTTGTTCAGGTTGGCATTAATGGTAATTTTATGTTGCCCATTAGGAAGTCGCTGATAATCACCGTGCCTACTTTGTCGCTCATTGACAATTTTTAGGTAGATACCTAAGTTCTTAATGAGCTCAAAACACGGAATTACCGCCTCAGAAGGTAAGTATTTATATAAAATGGCTTCCATAATGAGTGCAAAAATAGTGAATTTTTCTCAAAAATCTTTTTTTAAGACAAAAAAATATATCTTTGCCATATAAAGATAAAAG
>CAJPPS010000087.1 GCA_905372595.1 uncultured Capnocytophaga sp.
AATTTATTATTTCTCTATTTTTTTCCCTTAATTATGAATTTAAAAAACCGTTTAATATGAAGCCTAAAAAAAATCCAAATGCAGATCTAAAAAAACGTACAGGGCTTTTCTTCTCCATAGGATTAGCAGTAGCTACTTTTGCTAGTCTATATGCTATTAACTACAAAACATCTGAAGAACCTGGAAAACGATTAGATGAAAAAGAAGTTTTTGATATCCCCGAAGATGTAACCGATTTCAGACTAGAAGACAATTCTCCTCCTCCACAACAAGAACCTGAACCTCCTAAGGAAGTAGAAGCTCCTGATGTTATCAAAGAGGTGGATAATAAAGAAAAGGTAAATACAGATCTTAAACCTCAGGAATCCTCTCAGGAGGATAATGCCAATAAAGGACCTAATCTTAATAGTACTGGAACCGGTACAGGAACCGGTACAGGAGGTGGTGAGGAGGAAATTCCTGATGAAGTTCCTTTCAATGTACTAGAGGAAAAACCTATGTTCCCTCAATGTAAAGATGTACCTAAGCCAGAACAAGAAAATTGCTTTAAAAAAGCACTAGATGCCCACGTAAGGAAAACATTAGAGTATCCTCAACCTGCTATAGATATGGGATTACAAGGAAGAATTATCGTACAATTCCGTATCAAAAAAGATGGTAATGTAGAGGTAACCAATGTTCAGGGTAAAGAAAAAATATTAGAAAAAGAAGCTCGTCGCGTAATAGAAAAGCTTCCTAAACTAATCCCTGGCAAACAACGTGATAGACCCGTGGCTGTAATCTACTCCTACCCTATTGTATTCAGATTAAACTAAACATAACAATTGTCAAAGTGAATAGCTAAAAATAACCTTATTTTTCAACTATTCACTTTTGTTTTGAATTTCTTCTAGGCTACTTATGATAGTTACAAAATTAAAAAGTTTTTCCTTGGCTCTTAGTACAGTTTGTATCCTTATGGGGATTACTTGGGGAATAGATCATTGGCGAAGGAAAGCCCCTGATGAGTTTGTTATCCTAGGTAAAGTCCCTAATTTTTGCCTCACAGACCAACATAATCAATCCATTTGTAATAAAGATTTTAAAGGAAAAATATGGGTAGTTGATTTCTTTTTTACCTCCTGCCCCACTATTTGTCCTGTTATGACAGCAAATATGGTGGCTGTACAGAATGCTTTCCCTGATAATTCTATAGGAATTGCTTCTTTCTCCATTGATCCTGAAGAAGACACTCCTGAAAAACTACAGGAATATGCCAAAGAAAAAGGCATTACTTCCCCTCATTGGCATCTGCTTACGGGTGATGAAGAAACTATTTATGAATTGGCTAATAAAGGGTTCAATATATATGCGAAATCTGGTAATACACCTGCAGAGTTCGAGCATTCTGGACTATTCGCTCTTATAGATACACAAGGAAATATTATCTCTCGAAAAAGAGAGAATGGCAATCCTATTTTCTTTTACAAAGGCACTGAAAAAGAGGGAATTACTATGCTTATAGAAGATATCAAAAAACTAAAAAAACAATCTTTACTTTGAAAAAATCACCTGTTTCACCTAAAAAACATCTAGGACAACATTTCCTAACAGATTTTAGTATTGCTAAGCGTATTGCAGACACTTTATCCCTCAAGAATTATGAAAAAATTCTAGAGATAGGACCTGGTACAGGAGTTCTCACTCAGTTCCTTCTAGAAAAAGAAATTGAGACTTTTGTTATAGAAATAGATACCGAATCGGTGAAATACTTACAAGAGAATTTTAGCCTGTTAGAAAATCATATCATTGCAGAGGATTTTCTAAAGTTTGATATTACCACTTTTTTTTCTAAAACACCTTTTGCTATCATAGGAAATTTTCCTTATAATATCTCTTCTCAAATTGTTTTTAAGCTTATAGAAATCAGAGCTTTTGTTCCTGAATTCGCAGGAATGTTCCAAAAAGAAGTAGCTGAACGTATCTGTGAAGCTCCAGGTTCAAAAGCCTATGGCATCCTTTCTGTACTCACACAAGCTTTTTATAAGGCTGAGTATCTCTTTACTGTGAATGAGAATGTATTCAACCCTCCTCCAAAAGTGAAAAGTGGGGTAATTAGGCTTACTCGTAAAGAGAATTATACACTTCCTTGTGATGAAAAACTCTTTTTCTCTATTGTAAAAACAGCCTTTGGACAACGTAGAAAAACCTTGCGAAATAGTCTAAAATCATTCCTAGACTCCAAAGGTGTCTTAAAAGAAAATGTCATCTTTGACAAACGCCCTGAAGCACTTTCTGTGGAAGAGTTCATCAGCCTTACTCAAATGCTTAGCTAGAGAATCTATGAATAGATTCCTCCATTAATATTTATCACTTCACCTGTAATATACCCTGCCCTACTAGAAGCCAGAAAAGCTACAAGATCAGCAACTTCTTCTGCTTTTCCGAACCGTCCTAAGGGAATCATCTTGGTGAGTTCCTCCTCATTCAGTGAGGCAGTCATATCTGTTTGTATAAAGCCAGGAGCAACTGCATTTACTGTAACATTACGCTTAGCTACTTCTTGAGCTAAAGCCTTAGTTGTAGCTACCAAAGCTCCCTTAGCAGCAGAATAATTTGCCTGTCCTGAAGTCCCTTTTACTCCAGAGACAGAAGCAATATTGATTATCCTTCCATATCGATTTCTCAACATTTTCTGAATAAAAAAATGGGTTACATTATAGAAGCCATCTAGAGTAGTTCTAAGGACTTTATCCCAATCTTCATAAGACATCCACATAAATAATCCATCGCGAGTAATCCCTGCATTATTGACAATAACTTCTACCAGATACTCCTTATGGGCTTCTTGCCATAGAGTTAGGACTTCCTGAGTCTGTTCTTTATCAGTCACATCAAAAGGGAGTAATTCTGCCGTTGCTCCCAATGCCTCTACCTCTTGAAGTGTTTGCTGAGCAGCTTCTTTATTACTCTGATAATTAATTAGTAAATGATAGTTGGTCTCTGAGGCTAATTTTAAGCAAATAGCCTTACCTATTCCCCGTGAGCCTCCTGTTATTATAGCGCATTTTTTCATTTTTCTTCAGAATTTGAGGTCAGCTGAAACCTCAACTGACCCCTCATTAATATTCTTTTAATTTTCTTAAAATAGTTGAGGATACTTAATTGGATTTATTTCATTCATTATTGCATATACCTTTTCAAACACATCCTCTACATTAGGTTTGGAGAAATAATCCCCATCTGATGCATATGCAGGCCTGTGAGACTGAGCCGTAAGTGTTTGAGGCTTGCTATCCAAATACCTATAAGCATCCTGTTTTTCTACAATTTCACGAAGCAGATAAGCAGAAGCTCCTCCTTCCACATCTTCATCTACAACAAGTAGATTATTGGTTTTCTTGATGCTTTTGAGAGTATCGTGATTTATATCAAAAGGTACTAAGGACTGAGCATCAATAATTTCTACACTAATATCTACTTTTTCTAATTCAATAGCTGCTTGTTCCACAATACGTAAAGTAGATCCATAGGAAACAATTGTAATATCTCGTCCTTGACGGATAACCTCAACTACTCCAATAGGAGTGGTAAATTCACCTAAGTTACTTGGCATTTTTTCCTTACTACGATAACCATTAAGGCATTCCACTACGAAAGCAGGCTGATTTCCCTGCAATAAAGTATTATAGAACCCTGCGGCCTTAGTCATATTACGAGGCACTAAGAAATAGACTCCTCTGAGGAAATTAATCAATCCTGCCATAGGAGACCCTGAGTGCCAGATCCCTTCCAAGCGATGTCCTCTGGTACGTACAATAAGGGGTGCTTTCTGGAATCCTGCAGTTCGGTAGCTAAGACTAGCTAAGTCATCTGTGAGTACCTGAATAGCATAGGGAGTATAGTCTATATACTGAATTTCAGCTATAGGGCGCAAGCCTCGCATAGCCATTCCTATTCCCTGTCCTATAATAGTGGATTCACGTATACCAGTATCAGCTACACGTATCTGACCATATTTGTCTTGTAAGCCTTCTAATCCTTGATTTACATCCCCTATCTTGCCTGTATCTTCTCCAAAGGTTAGTAGGTTAGGATAAGTGGCAAAAAGTTTATCAAAATTATCCCGAAGAATAACTCGTCCATCTACCATAGGAGCTTCTTGGTCGTACTGAGGAAGAATTTCTTTTACAAAAATAGGATTCTGTTGGTCTTCACTATATAAGTGGGAACTATATTTGTCTTGAAGTTCTTCCTGTAGAGACTTAAGCCAAGATTTCAGATGTACTACAGCAGGAGTTTCTTCAAAGGCAAGAAAACGTAAGGCTTTACGCGCAGTACTTATCACATCACGATAAAGGGGCACGTCTATATCTGCTATGGCATCTTTCAGATGAGAAATCTCAAGGCTATTGAAGCTTTCCTTTTCGACCTCATAGAGGTGATTTATAAGTTCTCTTTTAGCGTTTTTTATAGGATTTTGGTATTCTTGCCAAGCCTTATCACGACTTTCTTTTACAATTTTTTTAGCTTCTTCTTCTATAGAGAGGAGTTCTGATTCTGTAGCAATATTATTTTGGAGAATCCACTTACGCATCTGCACATTACAATCATATTCCTTTTCCCAATCAAGCCTTTCGGTCGATTTATATCTTTCGTGAGAACCTGAAGTAGAATGTCCTTGAGGCTGAGTAAGTTCCGTTACGTGAATAAGTGAAGGAACGTGCTCTGTGCGAGCTAGTTGCCCTGCCTTAGCATAGGTTTCCATTAGCCAAGGATAATCCCAGCCCTTAATGGTATAAATTTCAAATCCTTTATGGCTGAAATTTCGTTGAAATCCTTTAAGAACTTCGGAGATACTTTCTTTGACTGTATGATAAGAAGCCGGAACTGAAATTCCATAATCATCATCCCAAACACTCAGTACCACAGGCACTTGTAGCACTCCAATAGCATTGAACGCTTCAAAGAAAAGTCCTTCACTTGTACTAGCATTCCCAATGGTTCCCCAAGCTACTTCATTCCCATTATTTGAAAAATTTTCACTATTAGGCAAGGAAAGAGAACGATATATTTTAGAGGCTTGTGCCAATCCTACCAAGCGAGGAATTTGACCTGCTGTGCAGGAAACATCACTTGCTGTATTATACTGTTCTGTGAGCTTCACCCAATTTCCATCCACATCAAGGCTATGTGTAGCAAAATGCCCTCCCATTTGCCTTCCTCCACTATGAGGCTCGTGTTCTATATTATTATCTGCATAAATTCCCGCAAAGAATTGCTTAGGAGTAAGCTCTCCAATAGCAAGCATAAAGGTCTGATCTCGATAATAACCACTACGGAAATCTCCTCTTTGGAAAGCACGAGCCATCGCTAATTGAGGTACTTCTTTTCCATCTCCAAAAATACCAAACTTAGCTTTTCCTGTGAGCACTTCTCTTCGTCCTGCTAAGCTACACTCCCTGCTGAGTACAGCAATCTGGTAATCCTCCAGAACTTGTTTCTTTAATTCCTCAAAGGGCATACTTTGTAAAAAAGAGGTAGTTGTATCCATAAAAATTGATTTTCTGAAATAAAGCCCAAAAGTACATAAAAAATAATTATTTGCCAAGAAAATCCCTATTTTTTGATGAGCTTTTCCTATTTATATAGCAAAAGCTACCCTTACTTATATAAGTGGATAGCTTTATTATATTTTTTTTAAAGGTCAGACTTTTAGAATTTCAGCTTCTTTTTTAGCCAAAACTTCATCTATCTGCTTGATATACTTATCAGTAAGTTTCTGTACACTTTCTTCTGCATCCTTCTTCACATCATCTGAAACTTCTGTTTTTTTAATTTCTTTATTAGCTTCTTGTCGAGCATTACGTACGCCTATTTTAGCCTCTTCACTTTCTCCTTTGGCTTGCTTTACAAGTTCTTTTCTTCGTTCTTCTGTCAAGGGTGGAACTGTAATAATAATTAGCTCTCCATTATTCATCGGGTTGAAACCAAGGTTAGCCACCATAATTGCTTTTTCTATCGTAGATAACATTTTCTTTTCCCAAGGTTGTATGGTGATTGTACGAGAATCAGGTGTATTCACATTAGCTACTTGGCTCAGTGGTGTTTGAGAACCATAGTAATCCACAAATACACTTCCAAGCATCTGAGGAGAAGCTTTTCCTGCACGAATATTGAGTAATGATTTTTCCAAGTGGGCTACTGATCCTTGCATTGCTTCACTAGTACTCTCTAGAATAATATCAATTTCTTCATTCATAAGTAGATGTTTTTTCTTCTGTTAAGAATATTTCTTTCAGTTGGCAAAGATACAATAA
>CAJPPS010000088.1 GCA_905372595.1 uncultured Capnocytophaga sp.
ATTTTAAAGCTATATGCTATATAAATTTCAAAGTCACTAAACTGAGTAATACCATCCATCCCAAAATTTTTATGTATAAAATAGAGATCTAAAGAGGATATACTCTGTAAAATGAACCAACCTAATATGAAAAAATACTCCCAACAGTGCTTATTTACAAATTTCTTTATTATAAAGAAACTGATTAAGTAAGGAATTAGTCCTATAATAATGATGTATTTGAGACTTACCATCGTCTATCATTAGTAAAGAAACAGTAAATAAAGAGGGAGATTATATAAGGTCACTGAGGTTTTCTACTGCTACATAGCGTTCCACATTGAATCCTTCGGCGTAATCACGGTTGATAAGCATACCCAGTTCCTGAGCGCGAAACTTGATACTGTCTTGGAAATTTTGGCTAGTAATGACTGTTTGAGGGTCATTCCCTTCATCGGGGAGGAACTGCGAACGATAGGCGTATACAGTCTCGATTTTCTTCTCTAAGAAGCCTGTGATATCTACCACAAAATCAGGACGTAGGTCTTTCCATTGGATATAGTGATAGACCACCTTAGGGCGCCAAGCCTGTTGAGGAGAACCGTCCTCATCGGTGGTTTCGATACGGCGCAAGCCACTGAGGAAACAAGCATCACTGACGAGTTTTCCTCCCTTGCCGTGGTCGATATGCCTATCATCGAAAGGGTTACAGATGACAATTTCGGGGCGGTACTTTCGGATTTTCTTAATCACCTCTATCTGGTGCTCTTTGTCATTGAGGAAGAAACCATCGGCAAAGCAAAGGTTCTCTCTTACACTTATTTGGAGGATACGAGCAGCTTCCTCTGCTTCTTTACGGCGAAGTTCGGCACTACCACGGGTGCCCAATTCTCCCTGAGTAAGGTCAATGATCCCTACTTTTTTTCCTAAGCTAATTTCTTTGGCGAGAGTGCCTGCACACCCAAGTTCTACATCGTCAGGGTGTGCTCCGAAGGCTAAAATGTCTAATTTCATACTATTTATTATTAAGTTTTATATAAAAGAATGAAGAATAATCATTCTATAATTTGTGCAAAAATACAAAAACTTTTTCAAAGAAACGTACTTTGAAAAAGTTTTTACTAAAAAAATATGAGAGTAGCTAAAAATATACTTTTTTAAAAATAGGATATGATTAGTTTTTTACTCGGAAAGCTTGTTCTTGAGGATAATAAGCAACCTCTCCTAATTCCTCTTCTATACGAAGAAGTTGGTTATATTTAGCCATACGATCAGAACGAGATGCAGAACCAGTTTTGATTTGGCGGGTATTAAGTGCCACAGCGAGGTCAGCGATGGTGTTATCTTCTGTTTCTCCAGAGCGGTGAGACATAATAGAGGTATATCCTGCTCGATGAGCCATATCCACAGCAGCAATAGTTTCGGTAAGTGTTCCTATCTGATTTACTTTGATAAGGATAGAGTTAGCCACTCCCTGAGCGATACCTCTTTCTAGGCGTTCTACATTGGTTACAAAAAGGTCATCTCCTACAAGTTGTACACGATCTCCGATGGCTTTAGTGAGTTGTTTCCATCCTTCCCAATCGTTTTCATCCATACCATCTTCAATGGAGATGATAGGATATTTATTTACTAATTCGGTAAGGTAAGCTACTTGCTCAGCAGAAGTGCGTTTTTGCCCCTTAGCTCCCTCGAACTTAGTGTAATCATATATACCATTTTCATAAAACTCAGAGGAAGCACAGTCAAGAGCGATTTTCACCTCTTCACCGAACTTATATCCTGCTTTTTCTACTGCTTTTTTGATAGTTTCGATAGCATCTTCAGTACCTTCAAAAGTAGGGGCGAAACCACCTTCATCACCTACAGCAGTACTAAGCCCACGATCGTGAAGTACTTTCTTTAGATTATGGAAAATCTCTGCTCCCATTTGCAAAGCGTGAGAGAAGGATTCGGCTTTAATAGGCATAATCATAAATTCCTGAAAAGCAATAGGAGCATCGGAATGAGATCCTCCATTGATGATATTCATCATAGGAACAGGAAGATTATTGGCACTTACACCTCCTACATAGCGGAACAGAGGTAAGCCCAATTCAGCAGCAGCAGCTTTGGCTACAGCTAAGGATACTCCAAGGATTGCATTTGCTCCTAGCTTGGATTTGTTAGGAGTACCATCAAGCTCAATAAGAACTTTGTCTATTAAGTTCTGGTCAAATACATTCATTCCAATGATTTCTTCTGCAATAATATCATTGACATTTTCAACAGCTTTCAGAACGCTTTTACCTAGGTATTCTTTGCCTCCGTCACGAAGCTCAACAGCTTCATATTCACCTGTAGAAGCTCCTGAGGGAACCGCAGCACGTCCTTTAGCACCACCATCGGTTACTACATCTACTTCAATGGTGGGGTTACCTCTTGAATCGAGGATTTGTCTGGCATGTACATCTAAAATGATACTCATATAATTGATATTTTAAGATTACAAAACTAAATAATTATGTGTTATAGATTCATAAAGGCTGGCAATCAGCATCTCTCTGATTACCAACCTTTAGAACTTTTATTTTTTCTTATTTTGAGCAGCGTTACGTTGGGCTTCTGCTTGCTCCATCATTTCACGCATTTTTCTTTGAAATTTGCTTTCTTTTCGAGGTTTTTGTTTGTTCTCCTGTATCTTGGCGTGAATACGTTTTTCATCAATAATCCAATATTTGATAGCTAGCATTATAAAGATAGTAATCAGGTTGGAGATAAAGTAATATAAGCTCAGCCCACTTGCATAATTATTGAAGAAAAATAGCATCATAATAGGGGAGATGTACATCATAAACTTCATATTAGGCATTCCTTCTTGTTGAGGTTGTTGCATTTGCCCTGTAGTCATTAGCATATAGATTAGCATGGTTATAGAGGCTAATATAGGGAATAAGCTCACATGATTACCATAGAAAGGAATACTAAAGGGAAGGTGGGCGATAGAGTCATAAGAAGATAAATCTGTAGCCCATAGAAAAGATTTTTGACGAAGTACAAAGGCTGTTGGGAAGAAGCTGAATAAAGCAAAGAAAACAGGCATTTGTAAAAGCGCAGGAATACAACCACTAAGAGGATTTACCCCAGCCTTACTAT
Source organism: uncultured Capnocytophaga sp. (assembly GCA_905372595.1). Classification (GTDB taxonomy): domain Bacteria; phylum Bacteroidota; class Bacteroidia; order Flavobacteriales; family Flavobacteriaceae; genus Capnocytophaga. The sequence goes on from CAJPPS010000088.1 coordinate 3,115, forward strand.
ACAAAGCCATTGTTTCTTGTTGGCGCTTCATTGCGTTTTCTTGACCTTTGTATTTGTTGTTAATTTCCTCTATTTCAGGGCGAAGTACTTTCATTTTAGCTTGAGAAAGATACGATTTATATTGGATAGGAGAAAGTAGAATACGTACAATAATGGTCAATACAATAATGGCTAAACCTACGGTCATAAAATTACTTAATAAATCGAATACAGGAATTACAAACCATTTGTTAATCCAACCAAAAATACCCCAACCTAGAGGAATAGCCTTGGTAAGCCCATATTCTTTATCATATTTTTTAAGTAAATGATAATCAGAAGGTCCATAATAGAAGTGAAGAGATTCGTTAATTTCTCCAGAGATATAGGTAATAGGAAAAGAAACGGAAAAGTCTTTCGTGTTCTGTACATTTTCACCTTCAGAAGTAGCCAAGTTTTCAACCCTGAAATTTCCTTCAGAAAAAGGCTTGGCACTAATGAGAAAAGAACTAAATAAGTGTTGCTTGAAATCTACCCATTGTACTTTATTCAGTGTTTTGGTCTCTACACCGCTTCCGCCAATACTTTTATCATCATTATTTTCATATTGTGCTACAGCTAAGGTATATCTGTCCTCATAGGTAACACTTTTTTCCATACGGCGGGCTTTGAGCTTCCAAGAAAGGATAGGAGCATCTCCTGTATTAAGAGTTTTGCTAAGTCCTACACTACGAATCTGGAAATCTAAAAAATATTCATCGGGACGAAGTGTATATAGATATTCAAGGTATTCTGTAGCCGATACTTTGAGCTTCATAGAAAGGGTATTTCCAGAAAGAGTTGGCTCAAAATATAAGTCTTTTGTTTCTAATGTGCGATGATCATTGGTGGCAATCTTCAAGGAAAAAGAAGCATTATTATCTTTGATAAGCTCAACAGGCTTTCCGTTATAAGTTTTCTGATTTTTGATTAATAAATAGCTAATATACCCTCCTTTGTTGCTTACTTGTACTTTAATGAGTTCGTTTTCCATTTGAGTATAAGCTCCTTCTTTAGCAGAAGGTAGGGTAGCGGCATAGCCAAAAGCTCCTAATTGTTCTTTATACTTATTGAGTCCTAAAGAATCTGTAGGGAGAGAGGTTAAGGGTTGTTCTGCGGAGGAATCCTTGTTTTCTACAAAGGTTTTAGTCTCTGTAGAGGTAGTAGGAGTAGAGGTAGACTGATTATTGTACATAAAATACATAAGAATCACAAACATTACCACCATTCCTATAAGAGAGGTGAGATTCGTACGTCTTTCTTCCATAGACTTTTTTATAAATATGATTTAATTTTTAATTATAAGGCAAAGGTACAAACAATTTTCAAACTATCCAACAAGATTATTTTTCAAGTTTGTACTTCAGAGCAGCTTGAACGAAAGCAACAAAAAGAGGATGAGGGCGAGCTACAGTACTCTTATACTCTGGATGATACTGAACTCCTATAAACCAACGATGTTCAGGGAGCTCTATGACTTCTACTAAGCCTGTGTTAGGGTTAATTCCTGTACAGAGTAGCCCAGATTCCTCTAAAGGCTTCTTGTATTCATTATTAAATTCGTAACGGTGCCTGTGGCGTTCGCTGATGTGTTCTTCTCCATATACCTGATAGATTTTGCTATCTTTTGAAAGAGAACAATCCCACGCTCCAAGTCGCATAGTACCTCCTTTTTGAGTGATATGTTTCTGTTCTTCCATAAGGTCAATAACCTTATAGAGTGCATTGGGATTTACCTCTGCTGTATTGGCATTTTCGAAGCCAGCTACGTGTCGAGCAAATTCTATCACAGCCATTTGCATTCCTAAGCAGATACCTAGGAAAGGAATATTCTGTTCTCTTACATACTGAACAGCTTTTATTTTCCCCTCTATACCGCGTTCTCCAAACCCTGGAGCTACAAGGACTCCGTCTAAACCATTGAATTTCTCTTGAATATTATTTTCTTCAAGATATTCAGAATGAATCATAGTAATATCGACCTTCACTTCATTAGCTGCTCCAGCGTGGATAAAGGCTTCAAGGATAGACTTATAAGCATCAGGGAGTTCCACATACTTTCCAACAAGCCCAATACGAACTCGATGCTTGGGGTTCTTATGACGTTGTAAGAATGTATTCCATTGGCTCAGGTCAGGAGCTGTACTTTCTGAGAGAGCTAACTTCTTAAGGACCACACTATCTAATCCTTCTAGTAACATAAGGTTAGGGACATCATATATAGTAGGAACATCAATAGATTGAATAACAGCTTCTTTCTTTACATTACAGAATAGAGCGAGCTTCTGCCTAAGATCATCAGGGAGATCTCTATCGGTACGACATACAAGAACATCAGCCTTAAGCCCACTTTCCATAAGAGCTTTTACACTGTGTTGGGTGGGTTTTGTTTTGAGTTCTCCAGCAGCAGCTAAGTAAGGAATAAGGGTCAGGTGTATTACCATCGCATTATCATCACCCAATTCCCATTGTAATTGCCGAACGGCTTCTATATAGGGGAGGGATTCTATATCTCCCACAGTACCACCTATTTCAGTGATAACAATATCATAATCACCTTTTTTTCCTAAGAGCTGAATACGGTCTTTAATTTCATTAGTGATATGTGGAATTACCTGAACAGTTTTTCCAAGAAATTCACCACGGCGTTCCTTTTCTATAACACTTTGATAGATGCGCCCAGTGGTAACGTTATTGGCTTGAGAGGTATATACATTAAGAAAACGTTCGTAATGACCCAAGTCTAAATCTGTTTCAGCTCCATCTTCAGTGACATAACATTCGCCGTGTTCGTAAGGGTTTAGGGTACCAGGGTCAATATTAATATAAGGATCAAGTTTCTGGATAGTAACCTTATATCCTCTGGTTTGCAGGAGTTTAGCTAAGGAAGCAGCAATGATTCCTTTACCAAGAGAAGAAGTAACTCCCCCTGTTACAAAAATATATTTAGTACTCTTCATATTAAGATTGAAAACATAGGGCAAAAGTAAGTATATTTTGTGA
>CAJPPS010000089.1 GCA_905372595.1 uncultured Capnocytophaga sp.
ATTCAACTTAGAAATTTTATGTACTACGAAGTTCTGATAGTCTTTCATATCCTTTAAGATAAGCTTAAGAAGAAAATCATAAGGTCCTGCCATATAATAAGCTTCTTGTACTTCATCCAAGCTACGTACATAAGTTTCAAATTCTTCAAATAAGCTCTCTTGATGACGAATAAGCTTTACCTGACAATAAGCCACCAAACTTTTTCCTAAAGCATCAGGATTCACTACAGCAACATACTTTTGGATTACATTAAGTGCTTCTAATTTCTTGATACGTTCGTGCACAGGTGTTATAGAAAGATTGACTTTTTTAGCCAATTCCTTAACAGACTGCTTACTATCTTGTTGTAGCTCATCTAAGAGAATGAGATCTACTTGGTCAAATGATAACATATTCCTATATTTTGTTGCAAAGATACGATTTTTTAGGCAAAAGCACTAATTTTAGTTGCTAAAATTAGTGCTTTTTAGATTTCTATAACTGTTATTAATTCATTTTATAAAATATTACTCTATTTTTATCCATTTACCTGTGGTATGAGTATTATAGTTTTTATCATACATTGCTTCTGCATAAGTTCCTGAAAGATAGTACTTCCCTTTATAAGAAGCATTTAGCTTAAGAGTAAAGGTTTTTGTTTTCCCTGCACCTAATCCAAAATAGATAAGAGCACGGTCATCACGAATATCAGCATAATCCCATTTATCATTTTGGTCTCCATAGTCGGTAAAGCGAGTATTGATAACCTCCCATCCAGAAGGAATAAATTGAGTAAGAGCCACATTAGAAATAGCACTTTGAGTAGTATTTGTAACTGATATTTTAGCTACAAAACTTGTTCCTTGAGGAAGTGATTCTACCGAAAGATTTCCATTCTTATCAGAAGAGAAGCTCGTCTGGATAGCTAGTCCATTCTGTTGGATAAGTTCTTTTCCTATCGGGAGAATACCACTAGTAACTACTCTTGCATAAAGGGTAATTGCTGATTTGTTCTGTAGGCTGAGCTTATGATTTCCTTGAGCTACATTAAGCTTTTTGGTTGTCATTCCCGTATTACCACTGGTAAGGGTTCCATTATCAGTTGTACTCTGGTAAGCAAGAGAAAAAGCCTTTCCTGCCTTATTTTTAGCTACATAAAGAGCCATTGCATAAAGGCTATAAGCGGTTGTCTGGGTACTTAGCCACTCTTGAGAAGAGAGCTTTTCAGAAATCTTCAAGGCTAATTCAGCTGCTATCTGTGTTTTACCCAATAATAAAGCTGTTTCCAAGGACATTGCTTGATTACGCAAAGAAGAACCATAGCCATAATTATTCTCTGTCTCCGTATCAAAAGTAACCCGCTTGAAGAGCTCTTCCGCAGCCTTTTTCTCTCCTGCAATAGCATAGGCTGCTGCCAATCGTGAGAGTGCTTCTCCTGAGAGTCCCGAAGCTTCTCTTAACCTATTCATAGAGGCTATATCTGGAGATTTGGCAAGTGCCAAGGTATATAACCTATAAGCTTGATTAAAGGCTGCATTAGAACCATTAGGAGTCCAATTACGGGCTAATGTCTTCTGATAAGCAATCCATTTAGTCTTGCTTCCTGAAGGAAGAGCAAAGCCTTTTCGTTCTGCCTCTATATAGAATTGTCCTATATAGGAAGTTACCCACTCATCGGCGTAATCCAATCCTTGCCAATAGGAAAACCCTCCATTAGGTAATTGATTTTCAGAAACTTTACGTATAGCCGCCGTTACATTCTTCTGTACTTCCTGCTGTTGCGTCAATGAGAGCGTTTCAAAATCAGCTAAATAAAGCTGAGGGAAAGCTCCTGAGGTAAGCTGTTCTCCACATCCGTGAGGATACTCAATAAGATATTTTAAGCGTTGTGCCAAATTGACTCCAGGGAAGCTTGAAACTTCCAAAATACTCTCTCCCGTTCCTTTCTCTCCAAATGCTTCAAAAGAAATATTTCCTGAAGTATTGGGTTGTAAAATTAGAGATTTCACCTGATAAATCTTAGGATTAGGATTATAGACATCCATTTCCACGTCATAAACTGCCCTTTCATTCCCTGAAATAGCCTCAACTGTAATCTTACCTATTCCTATTTCATTTACTTTCAAGCTAAAGTAAGCCATTTTCTCGGCTGGAGCTGTAAATGTTACTTGCTGTTGAGCTTGTCCTTGTAAAGAAAACTTCTCATTAGTTTTAACTCGAACTGTTACATTTTTTATCTGTGGTTCAGTAGCAAAAACAGTTATAGGTAAGGTAATTTCCTCACCAGGTACTGCCTTACGAGGTAAGGAAGCCAATACCATCAGAGGACTAGTTACAGGAACTGTTTTCTCTACACTTCCAAAGGCATTATGCTGTACATCGGAAGCTATAACCATCACACGAGCAGAACCCACATAATTAGGAATATTTATTTTATGAGATTTCACACCTGATGGTAAGTAGAAAGGACCTTGAACTATTGTCAGAGGCTTAAAGCGATTTGCTTTTTTAGCTTGTCCTGCTCCTAAATCCTCATCCCCACCGATACTAAATACCTGATTTATTGTTCCTCCAAAAGCTCCTATAACATCGTTATAAATATCCCACGTTCTTACCCCTAAAGCTGTTTTAGTAAAGAAAGTATTCCACGGATTAGGGGTTCTAAAACGAGTAAGATCAAGCAAGCCATCCTCTACAATAGCCAAAGAATAGGTCATTGGTTTTCCAGTTTTTTCTCTTACTTTAATTATAACTTGCTTTTCTGGACGAAGCACTTCAGGCATCTCTATAATAGGTTCAAGCCTTGTTTTAGGATCATATACTGAAATAGGTGCAATTCCATATAAGCGGATAGGTGCATCATTCTTTGTCTGAGCGTGAGGTTGCAGAAGAGTTACATAAAGATACACATTAGGTGCCATATCACTTGTAATAGGCAAGTGATAAGTAGTTTTACCTTTTTGGGTATTTACCCAATAAGTCTTTAGGACTTTAGAGCCATTTTCTACAGAAATTAGAGCACGCCCTCCTTGATCCGAAGGGAAAGTAAGGAGTACCTTCTCTCCTACTTTATACTCTTTTTTATCAGTAGAAAGCATTAGCATAGTAGCATCTTTTCCAGCATCCTCCTCATTTTGCCCCCAAGAGTAAAAATAAGCAGCAATTCCTGCTTCGTGTTGGCTTTCTGTATCCTCTACTAAGAAGAAGTATCTTCCTGCTTGATCATCTTTTATTTGAATATCAAAAGTAGCCTTACCATCAGTATGAGTAGTAGCTTCCTTAGTAAAAGCAAGCCCTTGAGAAGGAGACGAATTATAAGTAGATATATTATATTCTGATACATCCCACCACCAGCTTTTTTCTACTTTGTAAGCAAGGAGCTTAACCTTACGCCCTGCAATAGGCTTCCCTTCTTCAGAGACTACCAAAGTTTGGAATTTAGCCACTTTCCCTGTCTGATAATCCTCTGTATTAGGAGCAAGAGGTTTTATACCTACATAAGAGGCATAAGGAGAATAAGTAGCTGAAGTAACATCTGTACTAAAGTCACCTCCTTGCTCATTAGCTTGGGTAAGGAAATTGACCTTGAGCATTTGGGAAGCATTCTGTAACTTCTTAGGTTGGAAGAAGAAGGAAGCGCTTCCTTTCTCATCTGTTTGTCCTTCAAATACACTAATTTCCTGTGAAGTAGGTGGAAAAGAAGTATTATGGAAAGTATAGCTTTCATAGCCCTTGAAAGGATTAGACTTAGGATATAACTTCCCTATAACAATTACTTTCACCTCATTGGCAGGAACACCTTGTAACCAATCTACTTGTAGAGTAGCGTTTTGTCCTTGATTAGAGATAAACTTATCTGTGAGACTATTATTAATTTTAAGACGATTGGGCTTAATGGTCTCTATTTTTATCGTCTTACTATAAGTAGAAGCTCCTACATTTACCTGACAAGACCAATTTCCTGTAAGAGCCTCAGGATGTGTATGTAAGGTAAATAAATAGTGGTTTTGTGGATTAGAATTCTTAACTATCTGTTGCATTACTTTTCCATTAGGATCTGAGAAAGTAAGCTTAATAGGAAGCCTTTCTGGAAGCTTATTCGCATAATCATTAAAAATAAATCCTACAGAAATACTATCACCTGGTCGCCATACTCCACGTTCTGTATAAAGGTAACCATTACGCCCTTTTTCAAGCTCCAATCCTCCTACATCATAACTACTCACGGACTGACTAGCCCCATCATTAATCTTCACATAAGTAGTATTATTATTCTTACGTGCGATAGCAAAATAAGCCTGCTTGGAGGTTTTTACAAAAGCTATTCCTTCAGCATTTGTACTTACCTCAGAGAGCTTTTGTTGTTGATAATCATATAGTTCTACTTTAGCTCCTGCAACTGGAGCTGTAGAAAGCAGATCATTAACTACCACAGTATAATCATCTTCCTGCCCTCTCTTGACTACGACTCCCAAGTCTGTCGCCAATACATTTGTCTCTACTGCTTTATTATAATAGTAGCTATCTGTACAAGGGTCATCTCTTTCGTCCCAATCATAGTAATAATATTCATCATAATCATAATAATCACTATCCCCTCCTTCTTCTGCTATAAGAAGATTTTCTTCCTTAATAGGTGTATTATCTGCATTACAGTTCAGGGCATACTCTCGCTTGAAGTCTATTTTTACTCGATAAATAGCCCCAGGCTCAGGCTTTATGAGCTTAGAAAGATCCAAGGCGTGTGTGCTCCACTTAGAAAGTGAATTTTTGGTAACCGATTGTATAGGAATTTGCTTACGAGCTATTGTTGCTCCTACTCTACGCAATCGAGAGGCACCATTAAGATCATTTTCTTGTAAGAATTGGAGTACATTATTCTGATAGATACGTAAGACACTTACTTCCACTGCTCTAAGATTAATCGTCTGGAAATTAATCTTAAGATTCTGAGAACTAGGCAGAAGTGTTCCATTACGTACTAGGCGTACTTGAGGTTTGATAGGATCAAAAGTAAGCTTCCCTGAGAAATCATACTTCATACGATCTCCATACTGGCTTTTGATTCCTTGATATACTTTTATTTTGACTTCATTATCAAAATTCACATCACTATATACCTTAAGTATATTCCCTGAGGTAGAATATTTGAACTGAGAGTCATAATTCTCTACAGTAACTAGCCCACGGAAATCCTGATTCTTCTCTATAGGAGCAGAGAAGATGAGATTAAATGAGTTATTCTCCCCTTCATTCTGAAGAAGCTGAACAACCCCAAAGCTATCATTCTTAGGTATATTAATAGAAGCTTCTCCCTTACTAGTGATATCATAAGCTCCTCCATCCCAGCGTATCTCAAGCAATTGGCTTCCTTCCTCTGGAGAAGGAATACTATCTATGATGATAGGCATTTCCTTAGCAGCCTCACTACTAAGTGCCTTAACCTGTAATCGCTTACCACCTATAGTTGCAAAAACCATATTAGGTATCATCTCTGGAGAAAGCTTGTCACTAGCTTCTATCTGTGCATTAAGGAAATAATAATCAGGACTATAAGACTGTAAATCACGTGTATTGACTTCAAATAAAAGGTTTTGAGTACGTACACGAAAAAAGAATTTCTCTTGTTCCTTCTTTACATTCAGTACCTGTGAGAGATTAAATATTACTTGATATTCCTTATTATAGGAAAGAGGTTCTCTAGGAACAAATTTCACAGAATTACCTTCAAAGGTAGCATACCCATCTACCTTAGGAGAAAATTCAAAAACTTTCTCAGTGTCTATATTCTCAATCTGTTCAATATCTAAAGACTCTGTTAAGAGTACTTCAATAGGTTCTTCAGTGGAAATAAGCCCTGAGGTAAAACCTGTTATATACTCCTTGAAAAGAGTAGGATCACTGTCCTTGTAACCATTATTCTTCTTACAAGAGACAAATAAGCATAAAACAACAAGAATAGATAAATAGTTCTTCATTGGGTTCTATTTTTTATTATTAGCGGGCAAATATAAGCATATATTTCCATTTATCAAAATATTTTTAGCGAAATATTCTTAAATCTCATCTCTACCAATATGTTTTTTTATCCTGAAAATTATTCTCAAAAAATCATATAGATTTGCAAAA
>CAJPPS010000090.1 GCA_905372595.1 uncultured Capnocytophaga sp.
CTGCAAAGATACAACTTTTTTAATTAAATTAAAAAAGTTGTATCTTTGCAGTGTTGAAAATAATCCTCGACTTCAATGAGAAAAGTGCGTCTGTGCCTGAAAGGATTGCTCTATAGCGTGCTTTTTTTGCTTGCTTTTCTACTCTTATATGGGCTTTCCAGTGTTTTATTATCCAGAATTTTAGTGAATGAAAAAGTAGTTCCAGAGAAAGCGGTCACGCTCTATTTGCTTTCAAATGGAATGCATACAGATATACTAATGCCTTTGACCAATGAGGTGTTTGACTGGCAGAAGGTGGTTAGTTCTCAGCAAGTGCAAGATACAGAAGCTCCTTATCGCTATGTGGCAATGGGCTGGGGATGTAGGAAATTCTACTTGGAGACACCTACTTGGGCAGACTTGAAATTTACCACTGCTTTTCAAGCGGTTACAGGGCAAGGAGGGACACTTATGCACGCTACTTTCTATGAGGAAATTCCTTCTGGAGTAGAGCGTGTTTCTTTGGAGATTAGCAAGGAAAGCTATAGCCAATTGGTGGAACATATCAAGCAGACATTTGTACTGGAACAGGGAAGGGGAGTGCTAGTGCCTACCAATGCTGTTTATGGAACTTCAGATGCTTTTTATGAGGCACACGGGCGGTATCATCTATTTTTTACTTGTAATAGCTGGACTAATGCAATGCTCAAGAGAAGTGGTATTAAAGCCTGCATATGGACACCTTTTGCTTTCGATGTGATGCGAAACTATCAGAAATAAGGAGAATAATAGATTGCTGCTTATTTAGAAAAAATCTAACAAATGAGTTGGGAGTAAAAATTAACAAATGAATGACAAATCATTCGTTATTATTTTCGTACCTTTGTCGGTTGTTTTTATGTAGTATTAAATTTTGTGAATACATCGTATTTTAAGCAAGCTTTCAGTATTTTACTCTTAGCGACGCTCTTTTTTTTAGGGTTAAAATCCTATTTGCCCGCACGAATATTTCCAGAGGATACCCGTCCTTCTGCCAATGTAGTTGTGGATAGCCTGATGCTTGAAGCACTGGCAGGGAAAGATATAGAGGAAGTGATAAGTAAGCCTACAGATTCCTCTGCAACAGCTGTTTCCACGGTGGTTCCTATTCCTGTGGATACACTAAGCTTACCTTTACACAAAAATTTAGTTCCTTTCTTTGAAAAACTGCAAAAACTAGCCCTTACAGGGGAGGGACACATTCGCATAGGCTACTTTGGTGATTCTATGACGGATGGTGATTTTATTGTACAGGACTTAAGGGCTTTCTTTCAGAATAAATTTGGAGGAAATGGGGTGGGATTTATTCCTATTGCTTCTGAATCGGCAACTTCAAGGGGAAGTGTGATTCACTCTTATTCCAATAATTGGAAGAGAGAATCCTATGTGAATGTAAAGCGACCTTCACGTCCTTTTGGGATTGCTGGACAGGTATTCTTTGTGAAGGGAAGTACGCCTGCTTGGGTTTCTTATAAGGCTTCTAGGCAACCTCATATCTCTCAGCTCTATACTCCTACTTTATTCTATGGGCGTTCAGGGAATACACAAGCTTATGTAGAAATTCGTTATGATGGAGATACCACCCGTGTTATCAAACCACTCGTGGCAGATAAGCTCCTTAATGCTCTTCCATTGGCAGAAGGTAATGTCAAAGGAGTGCGAGTGAATTTCTTCAAAGCAGATTCTATTCCTATCTATGGAGTGAATTCTGGAAATTCCTCAGGTGTACATATTGATAACTTCTCTAGTAGAGGGAATTCAGGACTTCCCTTATCATTGTTCAATCCTCCTTTAATGCAACAGTTTAATACTGCCCTAGGGGATTATGACTTGATTATCCTACACTTTGGAGCGAATGTGCTTAATTATGGTACTTTGGATTACAGTTGGTATGAAAAGGGAATGAGCAAGGTGGTTACCCAGCTAAGACAGTGCTTTCCTAATACTGCATTCTTGATTGTCTCCACAGCAGATAAATCCTCCAAGGTAGGAACAGAGATGCAGACCGATAAGGCTGTGGTACCTCTGGCAAAGGCACAGCAGAGATATGCCCTGCATACAGGAGCTGGATTTGTGAATTTGTATGAACTTATGGGGGGCAAAGGCTCTATGGTGAAGTGGGTAACAGCTTCTCCAGCACTAGCAAATAAGGATTACACTCATTTTAATGCGCGAGGTTCCAAAAAAGTAGCCCAATTACTCTATAAAGAACTTCTTAAGGGTTATCTTTCTTTTGAGCATCCTAAGGCGTCGGAAGAGGATATACAACAGCTGATGCTAACCTCTAAGGATAGCCTTCTACATTCGGATAAACTGATAGATTCAATGAAAAATCAATAAAAAAAACAAATTTTGAAATTCGGATAAAAAGCCGTATATTTGTAACACCTAACAATAAAGAATGACAACATCGGGAAAGATAGAACTAATGGCCCCTGCGGGTAATTTTGAGTCCTTACAAGCAGCGTTGGATAATGGTGCGGATTCTGTATATTTTGGCGTAGAACAGCTCAATATGAGAGCACGTGCAAGTATTAATTTTACTTTAGACGATTTACAAGAGATTGCACGGCGTTGCCAAGAGAAAAAAGTGCGTACCTACCTTACCCTCAATACAATCATTTACGATCACGATCTTTCTATTATTAAGACCCTATTGGACAAAGCCAAGCAAGCACAGATTACTGCTGTTATTGCAATGGATCAGGCAGTCATCGCTTATGCAAGACAGATAGGGATGGAAGTGCATATTTCTACTCAGATTAACATTACCAATATAGAAACCGTTAAGTTTTATGCGCTCTTTGCCGATACAATGGTGATGAGCCGAGAGCTCTCCCTCAGGCAGATAAAGAAAATATGCGAACAGGTAGAACGCGAACAGGTTAAGGGACCTTCTGGTAATTTGGTAGAGATAGAGATATTCGGTCACGGAGCCCTATGTATGGCGGTTTCTGGGAAATGCTACTTGAGCCTACACTCCCATAATTCATCGGCTAATCGTGGAGCTTGTAAGCAAAACTGTAGAAAGAAATACACTGTTATAGACCAAGAAAGTGGTTTTGAAATAGAGTTGGATAATGAATATATGATGTCGCCTAAGGATCTCTGTACCTTGGATTTCTTGGATCAAGTAATTGATACAGGTGCGAAAGTACTCAAGATAGAAGGGCGTGGGCGTGCTCCTGAGTATGTAGCTACCGTGATTCGCACCTATCGTGAGGCAATTGATGCTTATTATCAGGGTACTTATACCAAAGAAAAGGTAGAAAAATGGATGGAAGCACTTGCTACGGTATATAACAGAGGTTTCTGGGGAGGTTATTACCTAGGACAGAAGCTAGGGGAATGGAGCGGTGTTCCTGGTTCTCAAGCTACCCAGAAGAAAGTCTATATAGGAAAGGCAATGCATTTCTTCCCTAAGACAGGTATTTCGGAATTTAAGATTGAGGCTTTTGATATTAAGCGAGGTGATAAGCTCCTCATTACAGGTCCTACCACAGGAGTTAAGGAGCTGGTTCTGGAGGATATGTACGTAAATGATTCCCTGGCAGATACCGCTAAGAAAGGGGATTCTTGTACCATATACACTGAGTTCCGTACACGCCCTTCGGATAAGCTTTATAAAATGGTCAAAGCCTGAGATAGCTTAGTTTTGTAAATAGATAAATACATTTATATGAAAAAAATTTTAAAAATGGCTCTGTTCTTAGGGGTAACTTCTCTCTATGCACAACAGGGCGGGATGTGGATTCCTTCCTTACTGGAGGGAATGAACGCTAAGGAGATGAAAACCTTGGGGATGAAAATGTCTGTGGCTGATATCTACAATGTGAATAAGTCCAGCCTTAAGGATGCCGCACCTCACTTTAATGGAGGATGCTCTTCTGAAATTATTTCTGATAAAGGGCTGTTGCTTACCAACCATCACTGTGGTTATGGGCAGATTCAATCACACTCTTCCTTACAGAATGACTACCTAACTCACGGATTCTGGGCAAAAAACCTCTCAGAAGAGCTTCCTAACAAAAATCTTAAGGTAACTTTCATTGTCCGTATTGATGATGTAACCAAGCAAGTGCTTGCAGGAACTCAGCAGATTACTGATGAGACTCAAAAAGCCAAACTCATAGAGCAGAATATAGCACAAGCTATCAAAACAGCTCCTAAAGAAGCTTGGCAGGAGAATAGTGTAAAGGCTTTCTATGATGGGAACCAATACATTCTCTTTGTTACTGAAACCTTCAAGGATGTCCGCTTGGTAGGAGCACCTCCTTCTTCTATTGGAAAGTTTGGTTCTGATACCGATAACTGGGTATGGCCTCGCCACACAGGGGATTTCTCTCTCTTCCGTGTATATGCAGATAAAAATAATCGCCCTGCAGAATATTCCAAAGATAACGTACCTTACAAGCCCAAACATTTCTTCCCTATTTCTATCAAAGGAGTTAAGGAAGGAGATTTTGTAATGGTATTTGGATACCCAGGAACTACTCAAGAATACTTACCATCAGTGGCTGTCGAGCAGATTGTAAATACGATTAATCCCGCTAGAATAGGAATCCGCGATGTAGCCCTAAAAGTACAGGATGGATTTATGCGTAAAGATAACAGCATCAAGATAAAATATGCTTCTAAATACGCCCGTACAGCGAACTATTGGAAGAAATGGATAGGAGAGACTAAAGGTCTTAAGAAATCCGATGCAGTATCACTAAAAAAGCAACAGGAAATCAAATTCCAGCAGAATATTGAAAAAGCCAATAAGCAAGCTGAATACGGAAATCTTCTTCCTGAGTTCAATCAACTCTATAAGGAATTTGAACCTTATAACCTAGCCTATAATCTCTATAGCGAACTGATGTATCGTACTGTGGATTTCCTTTCCAATGGAGTGCGTATCTTACAGATGCAACAGGTATTAGATAAAAAAGGAGAACAGGCTTTTGCTGATAGAAAGAAAAATATGCTCTCTGTCTTCGAAAGTGTTTTCAAAGATAATGTAAAGCAAGTAGATAAGGAAGTATTTGAGAAAATAATTGTTTTCTATGCAGAACAAATGCCTAAGAACTTACTCGTTGCTAGCCTTCAGAACTTTGATGCAAAGCAATTGGCAGATAAGCTCTATGCTAATTCTTTCCTTACTTCTTATGAAGGGATAGAAAAAGTATTGGCTCTCTCTCCCGCTGAGTTCAAGGAACAACTTAAGAATGATATAGGGGTACAATTTGCCGCTCAACTAATGGATATGAATGATACCAAGGTATATCCTAACTATACGCGCATTAGTACTCAAATCCACGCCCTTCAACGTACTTATATGAAAGCTATCTTGGAATTCTCTAAACCTTCTGATAGAATCTTCCCTGATGCCAATAGTACTCTAAGAGTTACTTATGGAAAAGTAGCAGGCTTCTCTCCTGCCGATGGAGTGGATTATGCCGCTACTACTACCTTGGATGGAGTAATGGAAAAATATGTACCTGGAGATTATGAATTTGATGTACCTCAAAAGCTCCGTGAACTGTATGTTAAAAAAGATTATGGACGTTACGGGCAAAATGGAAAAATGCCTCTTTGCTTCATCTCTACTTGTCATACCACAGGAGGAAACTCTGGTAGCCCTGCGATAGACGCCAACGGAAATCTTATCGGAATTAATTTCGACCGTGTATGGGAAGGAACAATGAGTGATATCCATTATGATCCTAAGCTATGCCGTAATATTATGATGGATATGCGTTATTTCTTATTTATTGTAGATAAATATGCAGGAGCAGGCTATTTGCTCAACGAAATGAAGATTGTTAAATAGATATTTTATTTGTTTTCATTCTAATTGAATTTCACTAGCTTCGCCTTGTTAAGAAATAGATTTTTCTCATAAATAGACTATTTTTTTTAAGGCGAAGTTTTATTTAGATTGTATTTAAATATTTTGTATCTTTGTGCATTGTTATAAGGTGCATAAGCGATATGAAATATATCTTCTCACTTCTCTTTTTTTTCTTCTTCTTTTTTAAGGTAGGAGCTCAAA